>JAEUKU010000402.1 GCA_016794075.1 Rhodospirillaceae bacterium | reverse complement strand
CGCGAGCTCTATCTCGGCATGCTGGTCGACCGCGCCACCTCGCGCATCACCGTCATGGCCTCGACCGAGGGCGGCGTGGAGATCGAAGAGGTCGCCGCCAAGCACCCGGAAAAGATCCTGAAGGTCGCCGTCGATCCCGCCTCCGGGATCCAGCCCTTCCATGCGCGCCAGATCGCCTTCGGCCTCGGCCTCGAGGGCAACCAGATCGGCTCCTGCACCAAGTTCATCCTGGCCATGTACAAGGCCTTCGTCGATCTCGACTGCTCGATCGTCGAGATCAACCCGCTGGTGGTGACCGGCGCCGGCGATGTCATCGCGCTGGATGCCAAGATGAACTTCGACGACAACGCGCTGTTCCGCCACAAGGACGTGGAGGCGATGCGCGACGAGGACGAGGAGGACCCGGCCGAGCTTGAGGCCGGCAAGCACAACCTCAATTACATCAAGCTCGACGGCAACATCGGCTGCATGGTCAATGGCGCCGGCCTCGCCATGGCGACGATGGACATCATCAAGCTCTATGGCGGCGCGCCGGCCAACTTCCTCGATGTCGGCGGCGGCGCCACCAAGGAGCGCGTGACGACGGCGTTCAAGATCATCCTCTCGGATGCGAATGTCGAAGGCATCCTGGTCAACATCTTCGGCGGCATCATGCGCTGCGACGTCATCGCCGAGGGCGTCATCGCCGCGGCCCGCGAAGTGAGCCTGCATGTGCCGCTGGTCGTGCGCCTCGAAGGCACCAACGTCGAGCTGGGCAAGAAAATTCTGGCGCAATCCGGCCTGCCGATCCTCAGCGCCGACAATCTGGCGGACGCCGCCGAAAAGATTGTCAAAGCGGTGAAGGAGGCCTGATCATGGCGGTTCTCGTCGGCAAGGATACCAAGGTCATCTGCCAGGGCTTCACCGGAGCCCAGGGCACCTTCCATTCGGAGCAGGCCATCGCCTACGGCACCCGCATGGTCGGCGGCGTGACGCCGGGCAAGGGCGGCACCAAGCATCTCGATTTGCCGGTCTTCGACACGGTGGCCGAGGCGGTCGCCAAGACCGGGGCCAATGCCAGCGTCATCTATGTGCCGCCGCCGTTTGCCGCCGACGCCATCCTGGAGGCGATCGATGCCGGGCTGGAGCTGGCGGTCTGCATCACCGAGGGCATCCCGGTCCTCGACATGGTCAAGGTGAAGCGCGCCCTCTCGGGCAGCCGCACCCGCCTAATCGGCCCGAACTGCCCGGGGGTCATCACGCCCGGCGAGTGCAAGATCGGCATCATGCCCGGCCACATCCACAAGCGGGGCAAGATCGGCATTGTTTCCCGCTCCGGCACGCTTACCTATGAGGCGGTGGCGCAGACCACCGCGGCCGGGCTGGGCCAGACCACCTGCATCGGCATTGGTGGCGACCCGGTTAACGGCACCAATTTCGTTGACTGTTTGGAAATGTTCTTGGGCGACGATGAGACCCAGGGGATTGTCATGATTGGCGAAATCGGCGGCACCGCCGAGGAGGACGCCGCCGAGTTCCTGAAGCGCGAGAAGCGCAAGAAACCGGTGGTTGGCTTCATTGCCGGCGTGACTGCCCCGCCGGGCCGCCGCATGGGCCATGCCGGAGCGATCATCTCTGGCGGCAAGGGTGGCGCCGGGGACAAGATCGCCGCGATGAAATCCGCCGGCATCCATGTCGCGGATTCGCCCGCCAGCCTCGGCTCGACGATGCTGAAGGCGATGGGCCGGTAGGAGTTGTCGCCGCCGTTGCGCCCTCCGGGGCGCCGCGGGCGGGGGGACGGCGGCTCATAAGGGGCGGTTCAGGGTTCGCGTGGATCGGGCGCGGACGGCCCGCCGCGCTGAGGCAGCTAGATTGACGGGCCGTCGACCGATCGCGGTCCCCGAGGCAAGCGATCCATGAGCACCAATCCCGCGAGCGTCCTGTCCGGCCCCAATGGGCCGTTCCTCGAAGAGCTCTACGCGCGCTATCTCGAGCATCCCGAGGCCGTCGATCCGTCCTGGCGCAAGTTCTTCTCCGAGCTGCAGGATGAGAGCGAAATCGCCCTCAACGACATCCGCGGCGCCACCTGGGCGCCGCGCCAGCGCAGCGTCGAGATCGCGCGCGAGGACGGCAATGGCCATGACGGCGCCCATGCCGAGGAATTCGTCGCCCAGCGCGCCCGGCCGCAGGATCTGAAGCGCGCCGCCCGCGATTCGCTCCGCGTCATGATGCTGATCCGCGCCTATCGCGTGCGCGGCCATCTGGAGGCCAGCCTCGACCCGCTGCAGCTGAAGCCGCGCGAGAAGCACGCCGACCTCGACCCGCGCTCCCTCGGCTTCACCGACGCCGACATGGACCGCGAGATCCACATCGACAACGTCCTCGGCTACGAAAGCGCCACGCTCCGCCAGATCGTGCATGTGCTGCGCCAGACCTATTGCGGCAATGTCGGCGTCGAATACATGCACATCCAGGACCCCGACCAGCGCAAGTGGCTGCAGATGCGCATCGAGGGCAGCCGCAACCAGCGCGAGCTGACCGATCGGGGCAAGCGCGCGATCCTGGAGCGGCTGACCGCCGCCGAGATGTTCGAGAAGTTCCTCGACAAGAAATACACCGGCACCAAACGCTTCGGTTTGGACGGCGGCGAGAGCATGATCCCGGCGCTGGAGCAGATCATCAAGCGCGGCAGCCAGATGGGCCTCAAGGAAGTGGTCGTCGGCATGGCCCATCGCGGGCGCTTGAACATGCTCGCCAACTTCATGAACAAGCCCTTCGCGGCGATCTTCTCCGAGTTCCAGGGCAACGCCGCCAACCCCGAGGACGTGCAGGGCTCGGCGGACGTCAAATACCATCTCGGCACCTCGGCCGACCGCGAGTTCGACGGCCGCGTGGTGCATCTGTCGCTGACCGCCAATCCGTCGCACCTGGAGGCGGTGAACACCGTGGTCCAGGGCAAGGTGCGCGCCAAGCAGCGCCAGCGCAACGACAAGGCGCGCGAGGAGGTGATGGGCCTGCTGCTGCACGGCGACGCCGCCTTCGCCGGCCAGGGCCTGGTGCCGGAATCGCTCGATATGTCGGAGCTCGACGGCTACAAGACCGGCGGCACCATCCATTTCATCATCAACAACCAGATCGGCTTCACCACCAGCCCGACCGCGGCGCGCTCCAGCCCCTAT
>JAEUKU010000369.1 GCA_016794075.1 Rhodospirillaceae bacterium | reverse complement strand
GCCGCCGCGCTGTAGGATTCGATGACGCCGTGCTCGTCGATGACGATAATGGCGTCGGGCGCGGTCTCCAAAATGGATTGCAGACGCGCCTCGCGCTCCTGCAGGGCACTCCGGACGATCGGATCCTGGCTGCCCGCATCGTTGGAATCGCTCAACAGAACACTCCTGGCGGCCACCCGCCACGCCCACATGACCCACCGCGACACCCTACACGCAAGAACACCGGCGTCGCCAGATGCCGGGTTCAATCCGGTCATTTCGGCGCCGGGCCGCTCGTTTCCACCTGACGGTTCATCGCCTCGCGCTGTGCGGCCATCGCGTCGAGATGGGTCTTCAGCGCCGGGTTCCGGGCGACGAAGTGGCGGAAGTCGCGCTGGTCGAGGGCGAGCAGCTCGCAGTAATCCACCGCCGTCACGTCGGCCGAGCGGCGCTCGCCGCTGAGCAGCGCCATCTCGCCGAAGAAATCGCCCGGGCCAAGGCGGATCTTTTTGCCGCCGACGGCGACCTCCACCGCGCCGGCGGAGATGAAATAGGCCGCGTCGGCACGGTCGCCGCGGCGAATGACGCGCTCGCCCGGCGCCGCGCGCCGCGCCTGGAAATAGCTGAGCAGGTCCTCGAGCGCGTGTGGATCGATTCCGGCGAAGATTGGGAACTTCTTCACCAGCTCCTGCAGTTCCAGCCGCAGCTTGGCGGCGCGCGCCTCGGCCCGTTCGCGGGTCTTGGCCAGCTCGCCCTGCAGGCTGCGATAGCGGGCATTGGCGGCCTCGGGATCTGCGTCGCCCTGGCGGACGCGGCCGCGCAGGCGCTTGATCAACGGGTCGATCGCCGCGAAGACCAGCGGATTGACCGTGATCGAGAGCAGCGCCCCGGCCAGGATCAGGTCGCGCCCCTCCGGCGGCATCAGCCCCAGCGCGATGCCGAGCCCGGCCAGGATGAAGGAGAATTCGCCGATCTGCGCCAGGCTGGCCGAGACGGTGAGCGCCGTCGACATGGGATAGCCGAGCAGCAGCACCAGCCCCATCGCCGCCAGCGACTTGCCGATCAGGATCAGCAGCAGGACGGCGGCCACCGCCAGCGGTTCGCGCCACAGGATCGAGGGGTCGAACAGCATGCCGACGGAGACGAAGAAGAGGACGGCGAAGGCGTCCTGCAAAGGCAGCGAATCCGCCGCCGCCTTGTGGCTGAAGCGCGATTCGCTCAGCACCAGGCCGGCGAAGAAGGCGCCGAGCGCAAAGGAGACGCCGAACAGCTTGGCCGAGCCATAGGCGATGCCGAGCGCCACCGCCAGCACGGCGAGGGTGAACAGCTCGCGCGAGCCGACGCGGGCCACCTGCGACAGCAGCCACGGCACCACGCGCGGCCCGACCATCATGACGATGGCGACGAACAGGATGACCTTGCCGAGGGTGAGGCCGAGGTCGAGCAGCACGTCGCCCAGCTGCATCTCCTGCAGCGAGCCGCCGGCCAGGACCTCGGCCGCGGCCGGCAGCAGCACCAGCGCCAGCACCATGGCGAGGTCCTCGACGATCAGCCAGCCGACGGCGATGCGGCCGTTGACGCTGTCGACGGCGCCGCGCTCATCCAGCGCGCGCAGCAGGACCACCGTGCTGGCGACCGACAGAGCGAGGCCGAGCACCAGCCCGGCGCCGAGCGACCAGCCCCAGCTCATCGCCATGAAGGTGCCGATCGCGGTGGCGATGCCGATCTGCGCCACCGCGCCCGGCACCGCGATCCAGCGCACGGCCATCAGATCGGCGCCGGAGAAATGCAGCCCGACGCCGAACATCAGCAGGATGACGCCGATCTCCGCCAATTGGCCGGCCAGTGCGGTATCGGCGACCATGCCGGGCGTGAACGGGCCGATCACGATGCCGGCCAGCAGATAGCCGACGATGGGCGGCAGGCGGAGGCGGATGGCGACGAAGCCGAGCGCGAAGGCGAGGACGAAGCCCATCGCCAGGATGGTGATCAGCGAGGTTTCGTGATGCAACGTGCCGTTCTCCCGGTGATTCGCCTTGCCCCGATAATGCGGACCCCAAAGGCTTCTGTCACCCCGGATGGCGGCGCTATGACGGTGGTCACAGCAGCCGGGGCAGCAAGGGGCCCTGCGCGCGCGGCCGGCCGACCAGTTGTGGAATCCACCGGTTGAACACCAGCACGAGCGGCACGGCGAGGCCGATGCTGGCGGCGGAGAACAACGCCGCCGCCAGCGTCACCGACCAGCCGCTTGCCGGCATCGCCGCGATGAACCACGCGGCGAATGGTCCGTTCAGGTGATGGTAGAAGACGCCGTTGATGCCCATCAGGATCAAGGCGTTGGCGCCGAGGAACCGGAGCCAGCCGAAGCCTTCGGCGAGCTTCGCCAGCA
>JAEUKU010000360.1 GCA_016794075.1 Rhodospirillaceae bacterium | reverse complement strand
CAGCCCGCCGCTCACCGTCACGGGACGGGTGCGCACCATCACCGACGGACGCTTCCGCAACCGCGGGCCGATGGGCGCCGGCGTGGAGCAGGGCATGGGGCCTTCGGTCGTGCTCGATACCGGCCGAGTGGAGATCGCGCTGATCTCCAATCATGTCGAACCCTACGACCTCAACTGCTTCTTGAGCCTCGGCATCGACCCGCGCCAGAAGCGCCACGTCATGCTGAAAAGCCGCGTACACTGGCGTGCCGGGTTCGGCGAGATCGCGCGCGAGATCGTCGAATGCGCCGGCGTCGGCGTCTGCACCTCGGACTACAGCCAACTCACCTTCAAGAATGTGCGCCGGCCGGTCTATCCGCTGGACCTCGTCAACCGCTAGCTCCGCCAATACCCACAGACCAGGCCTTCCGCGCCGATTGATGCGATCCCGTTTTCTGCTAGAGTTTTGAGGGGATTCTCTCAAAGCCGGAATCGTCCATGTCGCAGCGCAAGACCACGATCACGGACGTCGCCAACGCGGCGCAGGTTTCCGTCGCCACCGTCGACCGCGTCCTGAACGGCCGCGGCGGGGTGAAGCCGGAGCGCGCGCGCCGGGTGCTGGAATGGGCGCGCAAGCTGAAGATCGACCGCGCGCTGGAAGACCTGCCGATGCGCTGGCTGCGCATCGCCGTGCTGCTGCAGAACCCGAACAATCCCTATCACGGCAGCCTGAAGACCGGCTTCCAGCTTGCCCAGCGCGCCTATGAGGCGCAGCGCATCATGTGCCTGCCGACCTATTTCGACAGCCTCGAGCCGGCGGCGGTGGCGCGCACCATCCGCCGCGCCGCCGAGCGCGCCGACGGCCTCGTCACCTGCATCTACGATCATCCGCGCATCACCGCGGCCCTGAAGGAGGTCAGCCGCAAGGTTCCCGTCGTCACCATCGCCAGCGATCTGCCGGCCAGCGGCCGCCTCGCCTATGTCGGCAGCGACAACCGCGTCGCCGGACGCGTCGCCGGCGAGCTGATGGGCCGCTTCCTGGGGCCGCAGGGCGGACAGGTGATGGTGGTTACCGGCATGCACGATTATATCGGCCACGAAGAGCGCGAGAGCGGCTTCCGCGCCGTTCTCGCCTCGCGCTTTCCCGCCTGCGAGGTGGTGGCGACGGCGGAAAGCCAGGAGCAGCCGGAGCGCACCGAGAAGCTCACCCGCGACGCGCTCAAGCGCTTCCCCGATCTGCGCGGCATCTACAACATCTCGGTCGGCAGCCGCGGTATCGCCAACGCCCTCTCCGCTTTGGGCAGGGGCGGCAAGGTCGCGCTCATCAGCCACGAAATGCACGACATCCACCGCGAGCTGCTGACCGACGGGCTGATGGACGCGGTGCTGGACCAGAACCCGCAGATGGAGGCGCTGCGCGCCATCCAGCTGCTGCTGCACTACAACCGCCGGGTCCCCGATACCGAGGTGCCGCTGGAAACACCTGTGGCGATTTATCTCAGGGAGAATTTGCCGACGGTTTAGGACGACACTCTCTCAGCGTCATGGCAAGGCTTGGCCTTGCCATCCACGAGTTTCGATCAGCGAGAACGCGCCGTTGCAGGCAAACTCGTGGATCCCAAGGCCAAGCCTTGGGATGACGAACGAGAATGAATGCCGGTCGGTGCTTCCTACGCCGCCGCCACCTTCACCCAGCGGCGCTCCGCCGCCGATTGCAGCACGGCGTCGAGGATGCGGCTGATCGTGGCGGCGTCGGTGAAGTCCGGGCCGGTCGGGCGATCCGCCGCCACCAGCTCCATCAGCTCATAGGCTTCGATCACCTTCTGGTCGTTGAAGCCGATGCCATGCGCCGTGCCCGGCACGAAATTGCCGAAGGGCGGATGCGCCGGGCCGGTATAGATGGTGCGGAAGCCGCGTCGGTCGACCGGGTCCTTGTCCGAATAGAAGCGGATCTCGTTCATCCGCTCGCCGTCGAACTGGATCTGGCCATGGGTGCCGACGATCTCGTAGGTGATGTCCATGTGGCTGCCGGTCGCCACGCGGCTGGCCTCGATATGGCCGGTGGCGCCGCCCACGAACTCGACCAGGAACTGGGCCTGGTCCTCGTTCTCCACCTTGCGCGTTCTGCCGCCGCCGAGGCTCCGTTCCGCCACCACCGTCTTGGTCGCGCCGCAGACCGACGCGATCTCGCCCACCAGGACGCGGGCGATGGAGATGATGTGGCTGCCGAGATCGCCCAAGGCGCCGGCCTTGCCGGCGATCGCCGAATCGCAGCGCCAGACGAAGGGCGCCGCGGGATCCGCCATGTAATCCTCGTTGTGGGCGCCGCGGAAATGCGTCACCTCGCCGATAGCGCCTTCCTGGATCAGCTTGCGGGCGAAGGCGATGAGCGGGTTGCGCAGGTAGGAATAGCCGACCAGGCTTTTCACTCCGGCGCGCGCCGCCGCCGCGGCGATCTCGCTCGCTTCCCCGCCGTTGAGGCCGACCGGCTTCTCGCAATAGACATGCTTGCCGGCGGCGATGGCGGCGAGCGCCATCTCCTTGTGCAGATGGCTCGGCACGCAGATGTCGACGATGTCGACGGCCGGATCGGCGACCAGCTTGCGCCAATCTCCGGTCGCGCGGCGGAAGCCGAACTTCTCGGCCGCCGCTTTCGCCAGGTCATCGGTCATGTCGGCGACCAGCTCGAGCTCCGGCTGCGCCGCCGCCTCCGGAAACACCGAGAGCATGGTGCGGTAGCCATAGACGTGGCAGCGCGCGATGAAGCCGCTGCCGATGAGCCCGATGCGAAGCTTGCGCGTCATCCGAGCCTCACGCCGCCAGCTTGAGCTTGGCCTTGCCGCACAAGGCCGCCATATGCGCGCAGCCCAGCTCGGCATAGGTGGCGGGATGCGCGACGCGCGGATCCTGCTCCGCCTCCTGCACCATCCAGCCGGAATATTTCGCCTTGGCCAGGATGTCGAACACCGCCGCGAAATCCACCATGCCGTCGCCGGGCGCGGTGAAGATGCCGCAGAGCACCGCCTCTGAGAAGCTGACGTCGCGCCGGCGGCAGGCGGTCAGCGCATAGCGCCGGATATCCTTGCAATGCACGTGGCGGATGCGCCCGGCATGCTTCTTCGCCACGGCCACGGGATCGCCGCCGGCAAAGGTCATATGACCGGTGTCGAGCAGCAGGCCGACGGCTGCGCCGCTGTTCTCCAGCAGGCGGTCGACGTCGGCGGCACTCTCGATCACGGTGCCCATGTGATGATGCACCGCCATCTGCACGCCGTTCTCCAGCAGATGCTCGGCCACCTGGGTGAAGCGCTGCCCGAGCTGCTTCCAGTCGGCGGCGCTCGACAGCGTCGGGCGCCTGCTTATCGGCGCGCCAACCTGGTTGATGATCTCGCCCGTCGTCTCGGCGAAGACCATCACGTCGGAGCCGAGCGCCTTCAGCAGTTTCAGATGCGCGGCCATGGCGGCGATCTCCGCCTTGGCGTCGCGGCGCACCAGCTCGGCCGAATACCAGCCGGAGACCAGCCGCAAACCGTGCCTGTCGAGGATCGGCTTCAGCTTCTTCGCGTCGCGCGGGAACTTGCGGCCGAGTTCGACGCCCGCAAAGCCGGCGGCCTTGGCCTCCTTGAGGCAGGTATCGAGCGGGATGAAATCGCCCAGCCATGGCATGCAATCATTGGTCCAGCCGATCGGGTTGATGCCGAGTTTGACGCTCATGGAAACGGTGCTTTCTTTGCTGCGGTTCGCGCGGTCGCCTAGACCGCCTGTTGGGACATGGCCGCGAGTTCGGCCTCGAGATCGACCAGCTCCTTGCCGCCCGCCATCATCTCGAGGACCTTCTCGCGCGAGATCTCGCCCTTGGCGTAGGATCCGAGCGAGCGGCCCCGGTTGAGGAGCGTGATGGTGTCGGCGACCGGAAATGCGTGGTGAACGTTGTGGGTGATGAAGATGACGCCGAGCCCGCGCGCCCGCGCCTTGGCAATGAGGCGCAGCACCACCGAGGCTTGATGGACGCCCAGCGCCGAGGTCGGCTCGTCCAGGATCAGCACCTTGGCGCCGAAGAAGACCGCCCGGGCGATGGCAAGCGACTGCCGCTCGCCGCCCGAGAGCGTGCCGACGGGCTGGCCCGGGTCGCGCACGTCGATGCCCATGCGGGCCATCTCCTCGCGCGTGGTGCGGTTGATGAAGTCCCAGTCGAGATGCTTCAGCGGGCCCCAACCCTTGACCGGCTCGCGCCCGGCGAAAAAATTACGGGCGACGCTCATCAGCGGCACGGTCGCCAAGTCTTGGAACACCGTGGCGATGCCGGCATCGAGCGCGTCACGCGGCGAGGCAAAGCTGACCGGCTTGCCCTGCACCAGGAACTCGCCCTTAGTCGGCGCATGCACGCCGGAGAGGATCTTGATCAGAGTGGACTTGCCGGCGCCGTTGTCGCCCAGAAGGCAATGCACCTCGCCCGTGCGCACGGCGAAGGAGACGCCGTTGAGCGCGATAACGGTGCCGAAATACTTGCTGACGTCGCGCAGTTCGATCAGCGCCGCATCGTTGCTCGCCATGGTCAGCGCGCCTCCGACGCTTTCTTACGGGTGAAATCGTTGAACAGCACAGCGCCCAGCAGCATGGCGCCCATGAAGGCCTTGAACCAGTCGGTGTCGATGCCGGTGTAGAAGATGCCCATCTGCACGATCCCGAAGATGAGGGCGCCGAACATCGCGCCGACGGCCGACCCGTAGCCGCCGGTCAGCAGCGTGCCGCCGATGACGACTGCGATGATGGCCTCGAACTCCTTCTGCAGGCCGCGCGAGGTATCGGCGGACCCGACGCTCAACACCTGGATCGCGGCGAACAGCGTCGCGGCGCAGGCCGAGAGGATGAACAGGCGGATCTTCACCTTGTTGACCGGCACGCCGACATTGCGCGCAGCGTTGGGATCGCCACCCACGGTGAAGATCCAGTTGCCGAAGCGGGTCTGCAGCAGGATCCAGGTGCCGAGGATGGTGAGGCCGATCCACCACAGGATGGAAACGGGAATCCCCTGCACCGAGGGCAATCCATCCGGCCGCTTGTCGATGATGCCGTGATCGGCGAGCCAGGCGAGGAACCCGCCGCCGAACTGGCCGCTGAACAACGGCGCCAGCCAGTCGCCCGCGGCCAGCTCCTTCATGCCGGGAATCTGCGTGCGACCGGTGATCAGGCGCGTCACGCCGAGCGTCACGCCGCGCAGGATGAACAGGGTCGCCAGCGTCACGATGAAGGACGGCAGGCCGGTCTTCACCACCAGCCAGCCGTTCAGATAGCCGACCATGATCGCCGCGGCGAAGGCGACCAGGATGCAGGACCAGATCGGCCAGCCATATTGCGTGGAGAGGATGGCCATGATGACGCCGGCGAAAGCGATCATCGAGCCGAGCGAGAGATCGAACTCTCCCCCGATCATCAGCAGCGCCACGGCGACGGCGAGGATACCGAGCTGGGCGGAGACCTCGAGGAAGTTCACCACGCCCCGCGCGCTGAACAAGCCGCTATCGCCGGCGAACACCGCGAAGAAGAACAGCACCAGGAGGCAGCCGGCCGCGGCGCCCAGTTCCGGCCGGCGCAGCGCCTGTCGCAGCAGGCCGATCTCGCGCAGCCGCTCGTCGCGACCGCCCGGCTTTGGCGAAGCGGCCGATGCGGATTGTGGCTCGTCACGCAAGGTCATTGTTCCAGTGTTCCCGAAATTCGTGGATGGCGGCCAAGTCTCACGCCGCATCCGTCCGGGCGCAAGCCACGGCCCGGGCAGCCAGTCAAAAAGAAAGGGGCCGGCCGCGAGATGAAACGGCCGGCCCCGTCGCGTGGGAGTCTAGCGAACGCCCTGCTTGGCAAGCTCGATGACCGAGCCGGCCTCGGCCTTGCCGACGAAGCCCGGGCCGGTCGGATAGTCGGCGATCGGCGCGAGCTTGTAGCGCTTCATCAGGTCGAAGGCGACGACCGGGATGTAGCCCATCAGGTATTGCTGGGCATCGATGCCCCATTCCATTTTGCCATCTACCACCGCCTGCAAGATGGTCGGCGACAAATCGAAGGTGCCGGTCTTGATCTTGCCGGTGAGGCCAGCTTCCTCGATCGCGGCAAGCGCCGGATCAGCGCCGGCCGAGCCCACGGTCAGGACGAATTGCGTGTCGGGATTCTGCTGTAGATGCGCGGCGATGCGCCCCTTCATCTCGGTCGGATCCATCACGCCCTGGAGCACCGGCACTTCCGCGCCGAGCCCGTCGCCGAAGCCGCGGCAGCGGTCATCGAGGCTGACATTGCCGACCTCGTGGTTGACGCAGACGGCCTTGGAGAGGCCCAGCGCCTTCACCTTCTGCCCGGCGGCCACACCGGCATCGTATTCGGACTGGCCCATGTACAGCAGCGCGCCCAGCTTGCGCGATAGCTCGGAGCCGCCGGAATCCACCACGATCACCGGAATGCCCGACTTCACCGCGCTCTCCACCAGCGGGCCGATGGCGTTCTCGTCGGGGATCGAGACGACGAGACCGTCCGGCTTGGAGGCGATCGCCGCGTCGAGCAGCTTCTGCATCGCCGGCATGTCGAAGGTCTCCGGCGCCAGATATTCGGCATTGACGCCCAGCGTCTTGGCTGCGTCGTCCATGCCGTGCTTCACCACCGACCAATACTGGTCCGCGGCCTGGCCATGCGTCACGAAAACCACCCGCGTCGCGTCCGCCGCGGCGCTGCCCGCCGCGATGGCCGGCGCCACGATGCAGGCCGCCGCCAGCATCGTCATCTTGCGCAGAAACGTCATTCTCGCCTCCTCCTGTTGCCCCGCTCGCGCCCGGTCGCGCCGCGCGCTGTTTCGACCGGCGTCTCTGGCGCCGGTGCTTTCTGCAAGGAGTCAGGTCTGGATTCAGCGCCGAGCGCGTCGGCCTCGCCCCCATCCCCATGCGGCACCGGTTGGTTCCGCTGCCGTGCTCCCAGTGGCTTCGAGTGTTAGCTTTCGGCCCCTCAGCCGGAAGCGGCCAATTTGATGGAATCCCCTCAAAGTGCGGCGGGCTGCCGCAGCGTGCGCTGCAGCAAGCGAGCACCCCGCGCCCGGCCGGGCGGGGTCCTTAGACGGCGCGGTTCTGGCGGCCGTAGAGCAGCAGCATGCCGATGATCACCGCGCCGTAGATCAGCTGGCGGAAGGCCTCCTCGATCTGCACCACCGACAGAATGGATTGCAGCAGGGTGATGAGGATGACGCCGGCGACGGTGCCGAGATAGGTGCCGCGCCCGCCGAGGATCGAGGTGCCGCCGAGCACGACGGCGGCGATCGCCGGCAGCAGATACGGATCGCCCATGCCCTGATAGGCCTTGGTCGAATAGCCCGCGAGCAAGGCGCCGGCGAAAGCGGAGAGCGCGCCGGAGATGGCGAAGGCCGCAAGCACCACGCGCTGGGTGCGGATGCCGGAGAGATAAGCCGCCACCTCGCGGTTGCCGATGGCATAGACGGCGCGACCGAACACGGTGCGGCGCAGCAGGAATACCGTCACCGCCCCCACGATGATCCAGACCCAGACCGGATTCGGGATGCCGAAGATCAAACGGCCGGTCGCCAGCGCATTCATGCTCTCGGTCGCCATGTCCTGCGGCGCGAAGCCGCCGGTGCGCACGATCATGAAGCCCTGCGCCACGGCGTTGATGCCGAGGGTGAAGATCATCGACGGCACCCGCAGATAGGCGACGCCGATGCCGTTCAGAAGGCCGAAGGCCAGGCCGCAGAGAACGCCGACGGGAATGGCAAAGGTGGCGCCCAGCGGGCCCCAGCCCGCCGCCGCGGTCGACATCATGCCGCCGACGGTGATGATCCACGGCACGGAGAGGTCGATCTGCCCCAGCAGGACCACGATCATCATGCCGGTCGCGATCAGCGCCAGGAACGAGCCGACCTGCAACTGCTGCAGCAGATAGTCCGGCGAGAGAAAATTCTCGTTGATGATGCTGCCGATCAGCAGCAGGAGGACGATGCAGCCGAAAGCGGTCAATACCGCCGGGTCGAACCGGCGCAGTACCGGGATGGATGCGGTCAGGTTGGTCATCGCGGCCTCATCCGAAAAGGTCGAGCCGGTTGCGCAGGCGGATCAGGCGGAAGGAGCCGAGGCAGACCGACACCAGCAGCACGATGCCGAGGAACAGCGGCTGCCACAGCGGATCGAAATCGAACACAAACAGCAGGTCGCCGATGGTGCGGAAGACCAGCGCGCCGAAGATCGCGCCGATGGCGCTGCCGCGGCCGCCGAACAGCGACACGCCGCCCAGCACCACGGCGGCGATGGAATTGAGCGTGTAGGTGTTGGCGTTGGCCGAGGACGCCTCACCCGTATAGGTGACGAAGGTAAGGAAAAGGCCGCCGATTGCTGCCAGCAGCCCGGCCAAAGTGTAGGCGGCGAACTTGGCGCGGCGGATGTCGAGGCCCGACATGTAGGCCGCCGGCTCCGACGACCCGACGGCATAGACCACGCGCCCCAGCATCGAGCGGCGGAAGGGAATCCAGATCACCAGCACGACGACCAGCAGGGCGACCGCGCTGGCCGGAATGCCGCCGGGCAGCTGCCCGGTCAGGAAATCGGCCAGATCCTCCTGCACCTCGCCGCCCGGGAAGGGCCGGATCAGCAAGGCGAGGCCGAAGAAGGCGGCGCCCGTGGCGATGGTGGTCACGATCGGCTGCAGCCGCCCATAGATGACGATGAGCCCGTTGATCGCTCCGCAGGCCAGGCCTGTCAGCAGCACGCCGATCACCCCCAGCGTCGCCTCGAAGGCAGTGCCGACGACGATGTAGGACGCGACGCAGTTGCACAGCACGAAGATCATGCCGATCGACAGGTCGATGCCGGCAGTGAGTACGACGAAAGTCTGCGCCATGGCCACCAGGGCCAGCAGGACGCCCTTGTTGGCCGCTGTGGTGATCACATCGGCGCTGAACCCGGCCTGGTGATTGCCGGTGTAGATCACGAACATGACGACGAAGACGGCGAGCGCCAGCAGCGTGCCGCGCTGCTCGCCCAGCCAATAGCGCCAATCGCCCGTCCCGCCTGTCGAGAGCGCCCGATCGGTCATTGCCCTGCTCCCGCCAGCGCAGGCGTCCCGGCCTCCGCCTGGCCGCCGCCGATGTTGAGCGCGCTGCCGACCAGCGCGCGCTCGGTGATTTCGGCGCCGGCGAGGACGCGGCCGACGGCGCCGTCATAGAGCACCAGCACCCGGTCGCAGCAGCCGACCAGCTCGTCATAGTCGGTCGAATAGAACAGGATCGCGGCGCCGGCATCGGCCAGCTTGCGCAGCAGCTGATAGATCTCGGCCTTGGTGCCGACATCGATGCCGCGCGTCGGGTCGTTCAGCAGGATCACCTTGGGCTTCGTCATCAGCCATTTGGCGATGACGATCTTCTGCTGGTTGCCGCCGGAAAGCGTGCCGACGGGCACCGCGGTGCCGTCGGTCTTGATCGCCAGCAGCGCGATCATCTCATCGATCGCCTGGCTCTCGGCCGCGCGGTCGACGATACCGCCGCGCGAGAACCGCGCGAGCGAAGCCATCGACAGGTTGTCGCGCACCGACATCGGCAGCATCAGGCCCTCGGTCTTGCGGTCCTCGGGGATCAGGGCCATGCCGACCTTGCCGCGCTTCGCGTCGTTGGGGGAAGCGAGTGACGCCTTCCGGCCGTCGAGCAGGATTTCGCCGCTGGTGCCGCGCAGCACGCCGAACAGCGCCAGCAGCAATTCGCGCTGCCCCTGGCCGTCGAGGCCGCCCAGGCCGACGATCTCGCCCGCGCGCACGCTGAGCGAGATGTCCTTCAGCCGGTTGTTCCAGGACAGGCTGCGCACCTCCAGCGCCGGCGTCTCGCCGGCCGCCCTTGGCGCCGGCTTCGGCGGGAAGGCGTGGCTGTATTCGCGGCCGATCATCATCTCGACGATCTCGGTATCGGTCTTGGCCCCGGCCTTGAAGGTGCCCACATTGCGGCCGTTGCGGAACACCGTGCATTCATCCGCCAGCTCCGCGATCTCCGCCATGCGGTGGGAGATGTAGAGCAGCGCCAGCCCCTCGGCCCGCAGGCGCTTCAGCACGGCGAAGACCCGGCGCACATCCGCGGCGGTCAGCGCCGAGGTCGCCTCGTCAAGGATCAGGATGCGCGGGTTGCGCACCAGCGCCTTGGCGATCTCGACCAGCTGCCGGCGCGACAGCGGCAGGTCCTTGACCGGCGCCAGGGGATGGATGTCTTCCCCGCCCGCGCGCGCCAGGGCCTCCTCGGCGATGCGGCGCTGGGCGCGGCTGTCGATCAGGCCGAAGCGGCGCGGCGGATTGCTGATGCAGATGTTCTCGGCCACGGAGAGATCGGGGACGAGCGACAGTTCCTGGAAGATGCAGACGATGCCGGCGGAATTCGCCGCCGCAGGGTTGGCGAAGACGACCTCCCGGCCGTCCAGCACCATGCGGCCCTCGTCCGGCTGGACCACGCCCGACATGATCTTCATGAGGGTGGACTTGCCGGCGCCATTCTCGCCGAGCACGCCGTGGATGCGGCCGGCTTCGACGGTCAGATCGGCCTCGGTCAGCGCGTTGACGCCGCCATAGCGCTTGGAAACGCCTTCCATGCGGAACAGCGGGGCGGAGGCGGATGCGTCCATCATGCTTCCCAAGTCATGCGAAAGACAAACCGGCGCCGTGGGGAGGTTCCCCAGCGGCGCCGGGACTTGTCAACTGCCGATTCGCAGCGCGGCTATTCGTTCGCCTCCGACTGGCCCATGATCTCCTGGGCGGTGAAGTTGATGCCGCAGGTCGGGAAGGCGTTGCCGACGAAGAAGTTGTCGCCTTCGCTGCCGTAGAAGTTCTCGCCGTCCTTGAAGTTCGGGTCCTCGGTGGTGGCGAGCGGCAGCTTCACCGATTGCGGGACCACCTGGCCTTCCAACGCGGCGATGGCGGTCTTGATGGCGACCGCGACCTGGGCCGGGCCGGTGCCGCCCGAGGCGCATTTCAGGCCGTCGCCGGAATGCGCCGCGCACAGCTTGCGGAAGCCGTTCTCGGTCTCTCCGCCGACCGGCACGAAGGGATGGCCGGCATCCATCAGGGCGCGCACGGTGCCGGTCGAACCGCCCTGCACCGTCACGCCGTCGAACTTCTTGTGCACCGCCACCGCATCGGCGGTGACCTTCTGCGCGGTGCCGTCATCCCATTTGCCGACGACCTCGACGATCTCCCACTTCTTGCCCGAGGCGTCGAGCACCTCGTGGATGCCGTTGTGGCGGTCGGTGTCGACCGAGGTGCCGGCGACGCCGCGCACTTCCAGGATCTTGCCGCCATTGGGAATGTTCTTGGCCAGCCAATGCGCCCAATATTCGCCCAGACCCTTCTGGTCGACGTTCACGTTGATCGCGTCCTCGGTGTCGAGGATGTTGTCGAAGGCGACCAGGACGACGCCCTTCGCCTTGGCGCGCTTGATCACCGGCGTGAAAGCCGTCGGGTTCTGCGCGTTGATGACGATGGCGTCGTAGCCCGAATCGATGAAGTTGTTGACCGCGGCGATCTGCGCGGCGACATCCTCGCCGGTCGACACGACCTTGAATTCCTTCAGCTTGGCAGCGACCTCCGGCTGGTCGGCATAGGCCTTGGCGGTCTTGATCATCTGGATGCGCCAGGTGTTGCCGATGAAGCCGTTGGCCAGTGCGATGCGGTACGGGCCGTCCTTCTTCGGGAACTTGAAGAACTTGGTCTGGTCGGTCCACGGCACGAAGCACTCGGGCTCGGCGGCGGGGCCGGCCACCACCTCGGGCTCGGCATAGGCGGTGCAGGTGAACATCGCGGTGAGCGAAGCGGCGGCCAGCAGCTTCGTCATCCGCCGGACAGCGTTCGACGTTGGCATAGGAACTCCTCCCATTGATCGTTCTTTTGCGAATTCTGATCCTGGTTGGAGCGCGGTGACCGTCACCCAGAGCCGCGCCATTCGGCGTCGTGCATTCCCCCCAGAATACGCTCAGGATAAAAGCGGAATGAAAGCGCTGTCAATTGCCAATGTAAGCGCTTTCATGGATAATTCGCCGGCGGCCATCAGACCCGGAAAGCAAAACAAGGCCGCAGGAAAAGGGGGAGGAAGCTATTCGTAGGAAACGCAGCACCCTGGCCGATGTGGCGAAGCTGGCCGAAGTCAGCGCCGTCACCGTCTCGCGCGCGCTGCGCCGGCCGGAGATGGTCTCCGCCGCGCTACGTGCGCGCATCGACAGCGCCGTGCGCGAACTCGCCTATGTGCCCGATGTCGCCGCCAGCCGGCTGGCCTCGGCGCGCACCCATGCGGTCGGCGTCATCGTCTCCTCGCTCACCAGCGGCGTCTTCGCCGAATACCTGAACGCGCTGCACGACACCTTGCTGCCGGCCGGCTTCCAGGTGGTGGTGCTGACCAGCCGCTATTCCGGCGAGGAGGAGGAAAAGGCCATCGCCACCCTGATCGGCCAGCACCCGGAGGCGATCATCGTCGCCGGCATCGACCAGACGTCGCATGCCCGGCACCTGCTCGAGCGCTCGGGCGTGCCGGTGATCCAGACCTACGAGCTGACCGACGATCCGATCGACATCAATATCGGCCTGTCGCAGCGCGATGCCGGGTTTGCCGCCACGCAATACCTGATCGGGCTGGGCCACACGCGGATCGGTTTCATCGTCGCGCATCTGGATTCACGCGCCAAGCACCGCATGAGCGGCTATTCCGACGCCATGGCAGCCGCCGGTCTGTCGATCGCGGGCCGCGTCGCGACCGTCGACCAGCAATCCTCGATCACCACCGGC
>JAEUKU010000352.1 GCA_016794075.1 Rhodospirillaceae bacterium | reverse complement strand
AGCGCCGTCTCCGCCCGCGCGATCACGTCATAGGCGGTGGAGGTGAAATTGGGGAACATGACGCAGCCGATCGAGACGGTGACCGGCACCGATTGGCCGTCGACCTCGATCGGCTTGTCGCGCATCACCTCGATGATGCGGTCCATGGCGGCGGGGATGGCGTCCTCGGGGCATTGCGTCAGCACGATGCCGAAGCGGTCGCCGGAGAGCCGCCCGACCACGTCGCTCGCGCGCACGAAGCGGTCGAGGCGCTGGCCCACCGTCACCAGCACTGCGTCGCCCACCTCGTAGCCATAGGCGCTGTTGATCAGCGCCAGCTTGTCGACGCCGATCACCAGGAAGGCGCCGGAGATCGAGAAGCGGCGGGCGAAGCTCATCGCCTGCTCCAGTTCCTGGCGCAGACGCGACTTGTTGAAGTGGCCGGTCAGATCGTCGTAATTGGCGGCGCGTTCCAGCCGCGCCTCGGTCTGCTTGCGCTGGGTGATGATGCGCAAGGTGCCGGCCATGGTCTTCGGCACGCCGGCGCCGCCCATCTGCGCCAGGCCGCGGTCATGCACCCAGATCACCTGGCCGTGGCCGGTCCTCAGGCGGTACTCGCAATCGTACTGCTTGCCCAGCGCGAAATGGTCGGACAGCGCCTTCAGCCGGCGCGGCAGGTCTTCCGGATGGATGCGGTCGTTGAGGGCGTGGCCGCTGGCCAGCGAGTCCACCGGCATGTCGGTCAGCACCTCTGAGAGGTTGCCGGCCCAGGTGAAACGGTCGGTGGCGACGTCCCAGTAATAGGCGACGTCCCCCGCCGAGACGAGGGCCGATTCGAGCCATTCCGGGGTCGCTTGCAGGGCTGGCTCCGGTGCCGGTTTCTTGCTCTCTGGTTCGCCCATCGGCACGCTCACGGCACCCGCGTTCGGTAAAATATGTAGAGTATTTTGCGCCTCTCCGAAGGTAGGCATGCGCCCTTAATAAAGTCTGAATCCGGCTCCATAACGAACTGCGGGGGTTTGGTTAATTATCTGTAAACATTGAATTATTTTGCCAGAACACGGATTCCTGACTTGTAAATCCGGGGGAATTGCCTAAAATTCAACCTATCGTCCTGGCGGGCAGTTCCGAATGTGCCCGCCGCTGCGCGGGACGGTGATCAGAGGTGGCGATGCCGGGCGGAACCGGCCGCAATTGAGCCCGATTTCTGATCTGGAAGCGTGACGTCACCCTCCAGGACCTGATGCAAGAGATCCCGCGCGCCATCCTGCTGCCACCGCCCAATCCGCCGCTGCAGCGCAGCCAGGCGCGCGGCGCGTCGGCGCTGGACCGAGACCTGCCGGACGAGATCGTGCGCGGGACGCGCCGGTCCGCCGCCGCCACCGCCAGCTTCCTCACCCTGATCGAGACCCCGCCCGAGGACACCATCGACCTCGGCGGCGAGTTGAAGGGCAAGCAGTTCCGCTTCCGCCCCTATGGCCGCGGCGGCGGCGCGGAGCGCCCGGCGGCGGAGGTGATCGAGCGCCCCGCGGATGCGGAGCGCGCCAGCGCGGCCGCCGACAGCGACCCGTCGGTCGCCGCCGAAATCCTCGACGGCTATGCCAGCGGCTCCGGCAGCCGCAATTCCACCGCCTTCCTGGCCAGCTTCATCGCCCAGGAGCAACTGCCCGAGGGGCTCTACAATCCGCCCTATGGCGCGGCGTCGGACGCCTATCGCCGCGCCGGCGGGTCACCACCCGCCGGGGAAGCGCAGCCCAGGGTCGTCAGCTTCGCGGCTTAGAACGGCTTTCTAATTGAGCGGAATACGGTGCGCGATGGCCGTGGTGGGATGCCGCCCGAGCAGCTTCAGCGCATGCTGTTTGCCGGCGAACAGATCGCGCTCGATCAGTTGCACGTCGGCGAGCCAGGCGCCGGCGCTGCGGCAGAGATCGGATTGCGCCGCGTCCTTGCACAGCTCCGCCGGCGCATTCCCCGCATAGGCCAGCGTGACGCCGGGCAGCGGCCGCGGCGTGGCC
Organism: Rhodospirillaceae bacterium; assembly: GCA_016794075.1. GTDB lineage: Bacteria > Pseudomonadota > Alphaproteobacteria > Dongiales > Dongiaceae > Dongia_A. The sequence goes on along the minus strand of JAEUKU010000352.1, from coordinate 6,165 downwards.
GCACCCGGGATCGCGGCCAGGTCGAAGATGCTGGCGCGCTCTTCGCCCAGAAGGCGCAGGATCAGCCCGGGCAGGCGATACATCGGAATGCGGCCCAGCTGCAGCGGCCCGTTGCGGCCGTCGATCACCAGCAAAGGCGTCGCGGCGGAGAGGTCGTATTGCTCCTTGGTGAAGGCGCCGAAATTGTCCGGCAGCAGGCCGGATTCGACGTAGCCGGCGAAATTTCGCCCGAGCATCGGCAGATGGTCGCCGAACACCACGATCACCGCGTCGGGATCGTCGCGGCGCAGGGCTTCGATCGCGTCCATCATCTGCCGCGTCTTGTAATGCAGCATGTTGGCGTAGTCGCCGACTTCCTTGATCTTCGACGCGGCGCCAATCACCGGCGGCCGCGCCGGGCTGGAATCGTACATCCAATGGCCGTCGATGGTGACGATGTAGTTGAACAACGGCCGGTCGTCGGCGGTTGCGGCGAGCTTGTCGCGCACCTGGGCGTGCAGCGAGCGGTCGGCGAGGAACGGGCCGTTGCTGTCGGACAGATCCATCTCCGGCGCCGCCCAGAAGGTCTCAAAGCCGAGATGGTCGTAGGCGGTGTAGCGGTTCCAGAATCCCGGCACGTTGGGATGCGCGGCGACGGTGCGGAAGCCGGCCTGGCTGAGCAGGCGCGGCAGGCAGGGCACGTCGCGCTCCAGGCCGGATTCGAACTTGACCGCGATCTGGTTGATGGGGAAGCCGCACAGCACCTCGAACTCGGCATTGGCGGTCTGGCCGCCGAAGGCCGGGCTGAGGCCCATCGTGTGGCCGGATTGCGCCCACAGGGCGCGGAAGCGCGGATCGATCGGGTCTTCGCTGTAGCCGGCGGCTTGCAGCACCGTCGGGTCCCAGAAGCTCTCCTCCAGGATGATGTGCAGGTTGCGCCGGTGGCCGCTCGCGACATCGAGCGTATCGGGCGCCGCCAGGGCGGCACGGCGGGCGATCGCCGCGGCGACCTCCGATTCGTCCGGCGGGTCGCGACGCTCGGCCAAGGCGCGCAGCGTTTCCTGGGCCAGGTGCATCGCCCCGCCGCGCCAGATGAAATTCTCGCGCTGGTCCCAGGGGGTGTTGCCGAAGAACTTGTCCAGGCTGTTGCTGAGCGGCGAGGCGTCGCCGGCGGCCCCCAAAGGCAGGGCGATCAGCAGCGCCCAGCCGGCCTGGGCGGGGCGGGCGCGGAACTTCAGGTTGAACAGGAACAGCGCCGCCAGCAGCGCCAGCGGCAGCGCCACCGCGACCCAGCCCAGCGCACCCAGGATGCCGACCAGGGCCGCGAGGTTGTGCACGTCCTCCGGCATGATCGGCCGGCCGAGCATGGAGATCTTGAGCGCGCTGGCGACATAGAAGACGGCGAAATAGAGGGCCTGCAGCAGCAGGAACGGCCAGAGCCGGCGGGAGATCCAGTAGACCAGCAGCGCCAAAGCGAGGTTGAGCGCGAAATCATAGGGCACGCGCGACTCGACGATCTTGATGCCGAAGCCGAACCAGCACAGGAAATAGGCGAGCGCGTAGAAGATGGCGGTCGACAGCACCGGCACCAGGAGATGCCGCGCGGCCGCATCCGGACCCAGGTGACGCCCGAGCCGGTGGGCCCACGTCCCCCGCTGCAAGAAAAGTCGCGCTGCCATGAGAAGGGCTCCGCCGCCCGCACAATCCCGTTCTGAGCCGCCCCGGCAGGAGCCGCGTGATACGCTCCGGGAATATCCCGAAAAATTCACGGGAATATGTCGAGACGGTCATCCGACTGCAACAAACAACCATGTGACCCGGCGGGGGTTCCCTCCCCCCGCCTCGGCCCGCCGACGGCGCATCTGGACAGGAATTCAAGCCGCCCCTGCCGCCGAATAGCGTCAAGGCCGTTGTTGCATCTGGACAAATTGACCGATCGGTCGGACAGTCGCTCCCGTAATAAATCAGAAACTGAGGAGGCACCTCATGAAACCGTTCCTGCGATCCGCCCTCATGTCGTCCATGACGGCGGTCGCCCTGCTTTGCACGCCCCTGGCGGCCCAGGCGGAAACGCCCAAGGACACGCTGGTCATGGCCTATGTCATCGACGACATGATCTCGCTCGACCCAGCGGAGATCTACGAATTCACTGCGTCGGAATACATGGCCAACACCTATGACCGCCTGGTGGTGATCGACCCGGCCGACCCATCGAAGCTGAAGCTGCAGCTGGCGGAGAGCTGGTCGGTCAGCGATGACGGCAAGGTCTTCACCTTCAAGATCCGGCCCGGCGTCAAATTCCATTCCGGCAACGCTTTGACCGCCGAGGACGTCGAGTTCTCGATGGAGCGTTTCGTGAAGCTGGACCTGAATCCGGCCTTCATCATGGGCCAGTTCGGCCTCACCAAGGACAACGTGCAGGACATGGTCCGGGTGGTCGATCCGCAGACCGTCGAAGTCGAGCTGGACGCCGCCTATGCGCCGAGCTTCTTCCTGAACTGCCTCAGCTATACCAGCGTCGTGATCGACAAGAAGCTGGCCATGGAGAACGAGAAGGACGGCGATTTCGGCCATGAGTGGCTGAAGACCAACGCCGCCGGCTCCGGCCCGTTCATCTTCAAGAGCTGGAAGCCGAACGAATCCCTGGTGCTTGAGGGCAACGCCGACTACTGGGACGGTGCGCCGAAGATCAAGCGCGTGCTGATCAAGAACGTGACCGAGAGCGCCACGCAGCAATTGCTGCTGCAGAAGGGTGACATCGACATCGCCCGCAACCTGACCGGCGACCAGCTGAAGGCGGTGCAGAAGGACCCGAACATCAAGTTCCAGTCCTATCCGAAGGCCACGCTCTGGTACATGGGCCTGAACGTGAAGAACCAGTACCTCGGCAACAAGGACGCCCGCCAGGCGATGAAATACCTGGTGGACTACCAGGGCCTGCAGGACAGCATGTTCAACGGCACCGGCATCATCCATCAGACCTTCCTGCCGGACGGCCAGCTCGGCGCCGACAACTCGACGCCGTTCAGCTTCGACCTGGCGAAGGCGAAGGAATTGCTGGCCAAGGCCGGTTTCCCCAACGGCTTCAACGTGACCATGGACGTGACCAACAAGACCGAGACGCGCGAGCTCTCGGCCTCGCTGCAGAACACCATGGCCCAGGCCGGTATCAACCTGATCATCAAGGTCAACGACAACAAGACGACGCTGACCAAGTACCGCGCCTCCGAGCACGACATCTATCTCGGCCAGTGGGGCTCGGACTACCAGGACCCGCATTCCAACGCCGACGGCTACCTGAATGCGCCGCTCGCCAAGCGCAATCAGTGGAACTCGCCCGACAAGGAAGCGGCGGTGCTGGCCGCGCGCGACGAGAAGGACAGCGCCAAGCGGGCGCAGATGTATATGGACCTGCAGAAGATGCAGCTTGAGGAAGGTCCCTATGTCATCCTGTTCCAGCAGGTCGAGACCATCGCGCTCCGGAAGAACGTGGACGGCTTCATCGTCGGCCCGACCTTCGACCTCGACCTCTACAAAGACGTGGTGAAGAACTAAGCGGACAATCGCCGCCGGCCGGATGCGCGGGAGCGCATGTGTGCCGGCGGCGTTTTTCATGCCGCCATGAAATCCGCTCTGCGCGTCGCCATCTCGATCGCCACCACGCTGCTCGGCCTGCTCGTGGTGACCTTCGTCATCAGCCGCATGCTGCCGGCCGACCCGGTGCTGGCGGTCGTCGGCGATCATGCCTCCGAATCCACCATCGAGGCGGCGCGCATCCGGCTGGGCCTGGACAAGCCGCTCTACATGCAATTCTGGATCTACCTCTCCGACGTGCTGCAGGGCGACCTCGGCGAATCGATCCGTACCGGCCTGCCGATCAGCGAAGAGCTGGCGCGCGTCTTTCCGGCGACCCTGGAACTGGCGACGCTCGGCACGCTCATCGGCGTCATCGTCGGCATCCCGCTCGGCGTCTGGGCCGCGGTGCGCAAGGACACCCTCATCGACCATGTCGTGCGCTTCGTCGGCCTGATCGGCTATTCGGTGCCGATCTTCTGGCTCGGCCTCATGGGCCTGCTGGTCTTCTATGCCAAGCTCGACTGGCTGCCCGGGCCGGGCCGGCTCGATTTCGGCTATGAGGACCTGGTCGATCCGGTGACCGGCCTGATGACCGTGGATACGCTGATCGCCGGCGATTTCGACCTGTTCCGCAACGCGCTCGGCCACCTGATCATGCCGGCCTCGCTGCTCGGCTATTTCTCGCTCGCCTATATCAGCCGCATGACGCGCTCGTTGATGCTGGGCCAGCTGCGCCAGGAATACATCCTGACCGCGCGGGTGAAGGGTGTCAGCGAGACGCGGGTCATCTGGCGCCACGCCATGCGCAACGTGCTGGTGCCGCTGCTGACCGTCATCGCGCTCTCCTACGGCAACCTTCTCGAGGGCTCGGTGCTGACCGAGACGGTCTTCGCCTGGCGCGGCCTCGGCCTCTACATCACCGATTCGATCTTCGGCCAGGACATGCCGGCGGTGCTCGGCGGCACCATCGTGGTCGGCGCCATCTTCATCGTCATCAACATGCTGACCGACATCGCCTACCGCGTGCTCGACCCGAGGGCGAAGTGATGATTGTGGGTGAGCAACGCCTCAACCGCACCGCTCTGCTCCTTCCCCCCTTGCGGGGGAAGGGTGGGAAGGGGGGTGTTGCAGCGCCGGGTCCGTCCGGTGACTATCTTCGCTTGTATCGCCTCCGGCGATGCGCGTCCGCAAGACGCGCCACCCCCCACCTAGCTTCGCCTAGGCTCGCTGTCGCTCGCCAAGGCTCAGCGTCCTCCCCCACAAGGGGGGAGGAGGCTTTGTTATTTGGGAAGGTGGCATCATGAGCGACTGGGCCGTCGCCTTGACTCCGCCCTCCTGGCGCCGGTGGCTGCTGGATGCGACGCCGCATTCGCGGCTGCAGGCGCGGCTCAGCCGGGCCTATCTCGGCTGGCTCGCCTTCACCCGCAATCCGCTGGCCATGCTCGGCCTGCTGATTTTCATCGTGCTGATCGCCATGGCCTTCCTGGCGCCCGTCGTCACCTGGCACAGCCCGATCGCCGGCGACCTCGGCAACCGCCTGCTGCCGCCCGGCGACGATTACTGGCTCGGCACCGACAGCCAGGGCCGCGACATCTGGAGCCGCATCGTCTACGGCTCGCGCACCACCTTGCTGATCGTCTTCATGGTGGCGATCACGGCGGCGCCGATCGGCATCGTCATCGGCGCCACGGCGGGCTATGTCGGCGGCTGGGTGGAAAGCGTGCTGATGCGCGTGACCGACGCCTTCCTCGCCTTCCCCAAGCTGGTGCTGGCGCTGGCCTTCGCCGCGGCGCTCGGCCCCGGCATCGAGAACGCGGTGCTGGCCATCGCGCTCACCGCCTGGCCGCCTTACGCGCGCATCGCCCGGGCCGAGACGCTGACCGTGCGCGGCACCGATTACGTCGCGGCCGCCAGGATCAGCGGCGCCTCGGGCATGCGGATCCTCGCCGGCCACATCATGCCGATGTGCATGCCCTCGCTGATCGTCCGCGTGTCGCTCGACATGGCGGGCGTGATCCTGATCGCCGCCGGGCTCGGCTTCCTCGGCCTCGGCGTCGCCCCGCCACAGCCGGAATGGGGCGCCATGGTCTCGGAAGGCCGCACGCAGATCCTGGAGCAATGGTGGGTCTGCACCTATCCGGGCATCGCCATCTTCATCGTCAGCCTCGGCTTCAACCTGATCGGCGACGGGCTGCGCGACGTACTCGATCCGCGGGACAGCTAGATGACCAGCGAGCCCATCCTCGAAGTCGAACAGCTCAACATCCGGTTCAGGACACCGGTCGGCGAGGTGCATGCGGTGCGCGACGTCAGCTTCAGCATGGGGCGCGAGAAGCTCGCCATCGTCGGCGAATCCGGCTCCGGCAAGTCGCAGACCGGCCGCGCCATCTTAGGTCTGAGCGAGGGCAAGGTGACGGCGCGGAAGCTCGCCTTCCATGGCCAGAACCTGCTCGGCCTATCCGCCGCCGCGTGGCGCAGCATCCGCGGCAAGCGCATCGCCATGGTGATGCAGGACCCGAAATACTCGCTGAACCCGGTGATGACCATCGGCGAGCAATTGCTGGAAGCCTGCCGCGACCAGTACAGCGGTGCCGCCGCGCGCGAGCACGC
>JAEUKU010000320.1 GCA_016794075.1 Rhodospirillaceae bacterium | reverse complement strand
GCTGTTGAGCGAATAGAGGATGGTGGTGCCGTCGCGCCGCGCCGCGACCAGATCCAGCGCGCGCAGTTTCGCCAGGTGCTGCGAGACGTTGGGCTGCGAAGTGCCGAGCTCGTCGGCGAGCGCGCCGACCGACATCTCGCCCTCGCCCAGGGCGCAAAGGATGACGAGCCGGTTCTCGTTCGCCAGCAGGCGCAGGAATTCCGCGGCCCGCCCGGCGGCGGCGCGCAGATCGTCCAGGGGCGCTCTTTTTTCCATCCATGCATATATAATGATATTATTATGTATTGGCAAGCGCGCCGCCTGCGCCGGATCGCCGCGGGCAAAGCGTTCAGTCTTCCAGACCGGCGGGGTGGCCGAAGAGGGGAAGAAATGCACCCGGTCGACGACGACAGCGGGAGGCAAGCTTCATCCCGGATCGGGAGCCTTGTCTGCGGCGCGCTGGTCCGTACGATTCACCGAGCAACGGTGCGCGTGGATCGGCCCGTCAACCCACTAGCAAGGCCACTATAAGCGCGACCATGGTCGCCAGCGTGAACAGGCTCAGGCCCTCTGGGTCGAGGTTGCTCATGTGCCACCCTCCATCTCTGCACGCAGCCGATAGCCGATGCCGGGCTCCGTGAGCAGTAGCGTCGGAACGCGCGGATCGAGTTCGATCTTCTGACGCAGTTGGCCGACCAGGACGCGGAGAACCTGGCTGTCGCGCGTTTCGCTGCTGCCCCAGACCGAGCGGAGCAGCTGGTTGCGGGTGACCACCTGGCCGGCGTGATGCAGCAGCGTCCGCAAGAGGTCGAATTCCTTCGGCGTCAGCCGGACCTCTTTTCCGTGCGCGACGACGCGGCGCGCCGGGAGGTCGACCGTCAGCTCCGCGCTGCGGTAGCCGCGCAGCCCGGCGTCCCGGTTGTGGCGGAGGCGCAGGGCAACCCTCAGCCGCGCGAGAAGCTCGCCGACGCCGAACGGCTTGCCGACATAATCGTTGGCGCCCGCATCGAGCGCCAAGATCTTTTCGCCTTCCAGATGCCGCGCCGAAAGGACGATGATCGGGATGTCGGACCACTGCCGGACCGAGGTGATCAGTTCCTTGCCGTCCAGGTCAGGAAGCCCCAGATCGAGGATCATGGTGTCGAAGGCCCCAGCGCGCAGAGTCTCGGCTGCTTCGCCCGCAGTGGATGCAGTCGTCACCGAGTACCCAGCCGCGCGCAGCGACACATGCAGCGCCTTTAGGATTTGCGGCTCGTCGTCGACGACGAGAATGGTTTCTGCGCCCATGTCATCACCCGGCGATGCGCTTGAGGCAGATGTGGATGGCCGTGCCGTGTCCATCCTTCAGCGGGCTTACCGCCCGAACCGTCCCGCCCATCGCCTCGATCAACCCGCGGCAGATCGAGAGGCCGAGTCCGGTGCCCTGCGGCTGGTTGCGGTCCGAGAGACGATAGAACTTGTCGAACACGCGCTCCAGCTCCGCTTCCGGAATGCCCGGTCCTTCGTCGGCAATGACGATCTCCGCCGTCTGCAGGTTGGCATGGACCGAGATCTCCACCGTGGATTCCGGCGGCGAGTACAGCATGGCATTGTCGAGGACGTTGTAGATCGCCTGTTCCAGCAGGACCGGATCCGCCTCAACCAGGCACGACTCGCCGGGAAGCGCCTGGGCCAGCCAGGAGCGCGCCATGGCTTTCGTGTTCGTGTGGCCGAAGCGCCGCCCCGCTGCGCTGATCATGTCGACCACGTCCGTCGGCTCCAGCCGCATCGAAATGGTACCCGATTCGAGCTTGATCATATCCAGCAGATTGGCGACGTAGCGGTTGATCCTCTCGGCCTGGTCCCGGATGTCGATGAGCAGGTCACGTGCCGCTTCCGGCGCAATGCTCCCACCCTGCTCGATGAGCGCGGTAGAGGAGGCGAGGATGCCCGAAAGCGGCGTGCGGAAATCGTGGCTGATCGAGGATAGCAGGGCGGTGCGGAGTCGTTCGGATTCGGCATGCACCCGTGTCTCGGTCATTTCCTCGATCAGGAGGGCCCGGTCGAGCGCGATCGCACCCAGCTCGCACAGCACCGCGATGATCGGGTCATCCATCGCCTGTTGCTGCTCGACCGTGGCGCTCTCGCGCACGAGAAGGCCCATCGGCCTGCGTAGCGTACCGAAGGGATACGCGCTCAGCGTTCGGCCGCTGCCGGAATATGCAGCCCGGGCACCACTGGAGTTCACGCTGCTCCAGGCTCGCTCGGCAAATCCGGCGATCTCGTCGGATGCGATCTCCGCGGTGCCAGATCCGCCAGCGTAGCTGGCCAAGGAAATACCCTCGCCCGTGCGCAGAAACACGTAGATCGACTCGCCAGTTGCCTGGCTGACCTGATCGGCGAGGATCTTCGCCAGCTCGCCGCGCTCGACCGCGGTCGCCAGTGCGCGGCTCGCGCCGAACAGCTTGGTCATCGTGGCTGCGCGGGCGGCCATCGACTTTGCCTGGTCGCGGACCCGCCCGGCAAGCCCGCCAGTGAGCAGCGCCACGCCCAGGAAAACAGCGAGGGTCAGCGTATCGCTCAAGGGCGCGAAGCGGAAGCTGAACCGCGGCTCAAGCACCAGAACGTTGTAGGACAGGAAGGCCAGCAGCGCCGACAGGATGCCGGCATTACGCCCATGTGCGACGCAGGAGATCAGCACTGCCGTGAGGAATATCATCGACAGACTCTCGTCGACGATATACCCGCGCAGCAGCCACGCCAGCGCCGTTGCGACGGCAACGGATGCAAACGACCACAGATAGGGCCACGCCGCGAGCTGGAAAATTACCGCGACCGGGCCCGTTGATGGAGGCGCGTGCAGGCGCCATGCAGTCTTGTCCATGCGCGGCATCGATCTAGTGGAAAAAGCGTTCCGGCATCATGCGATCATTCCGGGGGTTTGATACGGACAATCGAATGGAAACGCCGGAACGGCCCGAGTCAACCTCTCAGTTCTTGAGCAGGCTGTGTTGTGGGTAGCTCAACTGGCCCGCTGCCTGTCGTCTTGCCGGCGACTTGCGCTCGCATGATAGGAAGCCGCACCGGCGCCGCCTAATAACAATGCATGGATAAGGAACTTATAACGCGCTTATACGCGATATTTGCCTTGCGCGCGAAGCGCGGGAGGCGGCATCACGAGTTGCGGCGGCGGTGCCGCGTCTCGCTTGCTCCCGGGTGAGCGCGCCCATCGCCCAGCGACGGCCTCCAGCGAGCCGCGGCAACGCGGCCCTCGCCCGGGCGGGGCGACCCCGTCCCCGCCCGGGCAGCTTTTTCGGTGCCGCACACGTGCCGTCCGGAGGTCGCTGATCGGCTTGACGGTCGCAAATTCTTGCTCGAGACGGCACGATGCCAGGGGCCTCAAGGTCGCCGCGGCCCGGGTCAGAATTCGGGATCCGCGAGCGCCGCCGCATAGGGGAAGAGATGCACCCGGTCGCGCCCGAGCAAAGCGAGGCGGGCATCCGCCTCGATCAGGCCGCGGATCGCGGCGGCGCGCACGCTCAAGCCGCCGGCATAGGCGCCGAAGGCCGGCAGCAGCAGGCGCCGCGCACCGAAGACGAAGCAGCGGCGGCGGAAGCTGCGCCCGCGCGTGGCGATGGTGGCGACCGGATGATAATGGCCGATCACCTCGCCGCCCGCTTCCTCGGCGCCAACGGCATCATGACGGAAGGTGAGCGGCCCCAGCGCCAGTTCGGCGACGCCGCGGCCGCCGAGATGGGCCGGCGGCCTGGGATCGTGGTTGCCCTGGATCCAGATCCAGTCGGTCAGCTCGGTCAGGCGGCGGATGCGCGAAGCGACAGCGTCGTCCAGGCGATTGGCCCCGGCGCGGTCGTGGAAGGAATCGCCCAGCGCCACCACGCGCCGCGGCTGATGCGTTTCAATGAGCCGCTCCAGCCGCGCCACCGTCTGCGCGCTGTCATAGGGCGGCAGCAGGCGCGCCGCACTTCCGGCGAAGGACGAGCCTTTCTCCAGGTGCAGGTCGGCCGCGATCAGCAGCCGCTCCTCCGGCCACAGCAAGGCGCCGTCGAGCGTCAGCGCGAGGTCGAGGCCGTGCCAGGCGATGGGGGTGGTAGGTTCGCTCATCGCGTCATCATACCCAAATCGTCATGGTCGTGCTTGGCACGACTACCCACGAGTTTCGTGAGCAAGGTCGGCATTGCGGCAAGTAGATTCGTGGATGGTCTGACCAAGTCCGACCAAGACGAATATGGCAGACCCCTCACAGCAGCGCCGCCTGTCCCGGCCGCACGCTCGTCGCCTCCTCGATCAGCTCCGCCGCGGCTTCCTCCAGCAACGCGTCCATCGCCTCGCCGCCCACTTCGGTGGCGCCGAGATTGATCAGCACCGGCACCGCCAGCGGGGTCACCCGGTCGAGGCGCTTCAGATCGATCCTGCCCTGCACCCGCTTCAGGAAATCGCCCAGGCGCTGCAGATCGGCGAGGTTCCAGGCCGCGTCTTGCCGCGTCGCGCGCAAGAGGATGTGGTCCGGCTCATGCTTGCGCAGCACGTCATAGATCAAATCGGCGTTGAAGGTGATCTGCTTGCGGGACTTCTCCTCGCCCGGATGGCGGCGCTCGATCAGCCCCGCGATGACCGCCACGTTGCGGAAGCTGCGCCGCAGCATGGAGGAATCGTCCATCCATTCCTCGAGATCGTCGCCCAGCATATCGATCTCGAACAGCCGGTCGACCAGCTCCTGGGTCGGTGCGCCGAGCGCCCAGGTGGCCAGCACGTAATCGGTGGCGACGAAGCCGAGCGGCTTCAGCCCGGCGCGCTCCATGCGCCTTGTCAGCAGCATGCCCAGCGTCTGGTGCGCGATGCGGCCCTCGAAGCAATAGGCGACCAGGAACTCCTTGTTGCCGCGCGGGAAGCTCTCGATGAGGAGCCGGTCGCGGCCGGGCAGGGTCGAGCGCCAGCGCTGCAGCCGCAACCATTCCTGCACCTCCGCCGGCAGATCGCCATGCTGGCGCGGATCGGCGAGGATGCCGCGCACCCGCTCCGCCAGACCCGAGGTCAGCGGCAGGCGGCCGCCGCCATAGACCGGCACCTTGGGCTCGCCGCTCTTGGCCAGCGAGCAGATCACCGACATCTCGTGGATGCCCTCGAAGCGCAGCAGCCGCCCGGCGAACATGAAGGTGTCGCCGGGCAGCAGGCCCTGGACGAAATACTCTTCCACCTCACCCAGCGCCATGCCGCGGCCGAGCCGCACTTTCAGCATCGGCGATTCGACGATGGTGCCGACATTCATGCGGTATTGCCGGATGACCGTCGGGTTGGCGGCGCGCCAGCCGCCGCCGATTTCGCGCAGGCGCCGCCAGCGCTCATAGGCCTTCAGCGCATAGCCGCCGTCGCGCACGAAGCCGAAGACGCGGTCGAATTCGTCGCGCGGCAGATCGGCATAGGGCGCCGCGTCGCGGACTTCGTCATAGAGCGCGTCGGGCTGAACGGGTCCCGAACAGGCGAGGCCGAGGATGTGCTGGGCCAGCACGTCGAGGCAATAGGGCCGCGGCGGGTATTCGTCGAGGTCCTTGGCCATCGTGGCGTCGATCGCCGCCTTGCATTCCAGCACCTCGAAGCGGTTGGCCGGCACCAGCAAGGCGCGGCTCGGCTCGTCCAGCCGGTGATTGGCGCGGCCGATGCGCTGCAGCAGGCGGCTGGCGCCCTTGGGTGCGCCCACCTGGATGACGAGGTCGATGTCGCCCCAGTCGATGCCGAGATCGAGCGAGGAGGTGGCGACCACCGCGCGCAAGGCGCCCTTCGCCATCGCCGCTTCGATCTTGCGCCGCTGCTCCACGGCAAGGGAGCCGTGATGCAGCCCGATCGCCAGGTTGTCGTCGTTCAGCCGCCACAGCGCCTGGAACACCAGCTCCGCCTGGGCGCGGGTGTTGACGAAGACCAGCGTGGTCTTGTGCCGCTTGATCTGCTCATAGACCGCCGGCACCGCATGCAGCGCCATGCGCCCGCCCCAGGGCATGCGCACCTCCGGCACGATGATGCCGATCTCCGGCCGCGCCCCGTCGCGTCCGCGGATGATGTCGAGTTGCCGCGCTCCGAACTTGAGATGCCCAGCCAGGCGCTCCGGGTCCGCCACCGTCGCGCTCAAGCCGAGGAAGCGGCAGTGCGGCGCCAGCC
>JAEUKU010000318.1 GCA_016794075.1 Rhodospirillaceae bacterium | reverse complement strand
CCGGCCACAGGGCTTCCAGCCCGCTCACCCGGCCGGGAAGCCAGATCCGCGCCCGGGTGCCACGGCCGAGTGTGCTGCTCAGCTCCAGCGTGCCGCCATGTCGCTCGACCAGCTTGCGGCTCAGGGGCAGGCCGAGGCCGGTGCCGTTGGTGGCGCGGTTGAGGTCGCTTTCCACCTGGTGGAAGGGCTCGAACACCCGGCCGAGCTGGTCGGCCGGGATGCCGCAGCCGGTATCCTCGACCTGGATTTCGAGGTCCCGCGGCCCGGCCAGGGCGGCGGACAGCGTGACGCGGCCCTCGGCCGGGGTGAACTTGATGGCGTTGGCCAGCAGGTTGAGCACGCATTGCCGCAGCCGGCGCTCGTCACCCCTGGCCGCCACGGCGGGCGGCGGCGCCAGGCTTAGGCTCACCCGCCCGGCCTCGGCCTGGGCGCGGACGAGGCGCAGGCAATCGGCGAGGAACCGCGCGAGGTCGAAGGGCGCCTCGCTGAGCGGCAGGTGGTCGGCCTCGAGCCGCGAATAGTCGAGGATGTCGTTGATCAGCGACAGCAGATGCGCGCCGCTGTCGCGGATGTCGGCGATGTAGGAGTCGCGGCGCGGCCGCTCGAGCTCGGCGGCGCGCGGCAGCAGCAGCAATTCGGCGAAGCCGATGATGGCGTTGAGCGGCGTCCGGAGCTCGTGGCTCATGGTGGCGAGGAAGCGCGACTTCGCGGCACTCGCTTCCTCGGCCAGGCGCTGCGCCTCCTCCAGCTCGACCGCGCGGCGATGCGCCAGGTCGACGGTCTTCTCCAGCAGGGTCGTCATCGTGCCGATGCCGGCATAGCAATCCTGCTCGGTGACGGCGAAGCCGCTCGAGATGGCGCCCGGATAGCGATAGGCGATCAGCTCCTTCACCCCCTCGATCGGCATGGCGGCGTCGACCACCATGGCGTCGCGGGTGACCAGCGGGCCGATCGGCCGCCGGCGGTAGACGTCGGCCCAGAGCGGCTGCGAGAACTGGAACAGCAACCGCTCGCGCTCGACCAGGCCGGAGACGCGTCCATCGGCGTCGAGCACGGCGAAGCTCGGGATCTGCGGATGACCGGCGCAGAGCTCGAGTACGGCACCGCCGGTCCAGCCCTCGTCGAGGGTCGGCGCCGGACCCGCCAGGTCGCGCGCCAGCACCTGGTTGCGCGAGGCGTGATGCAGGCGATGCGGTCGTGTCGCCGGCGATGATTCGTGGACATACGGCATGTGGACGGCGGGCCTTCGGGACTTGCGCTCAGCCGCTCGACCGTAGTTAACAAATCCTGCCCACGCGTTAAGCAACGCCGCGCGGGGCGTGAAACTTTCATGACAGAGGGCCCGGAAACCTCAGCAGCACAGAGCTTTCTGCGCTGTCGGCCCCACCGGTCATGCGCTTTGCCAGGCCGTGCGCGACGCTCCAGAAAAGCTTCGGCCTGCGCCGACGGGGAGTCGACGCAGGCCGTCTCGAGGAGAGAGGTGAGTGACGAGACGCTACGGTCGCTCAGCGGCCGTAGCGGTAGAGATCGGTGCCGTTTTCCTCCAGCCACTCGCGCGCGCCCTCGACCGTGCGGCAGATCTCGCCGCAGAGTTTCCAGAAACGCGGGCCGTGATTCATTTCCTTGAGATGGGCGACCTCGTGCGCGACCACGTAATCCATCACGTGGCGCGGCGCGAGGATCAGGCGCCAGGAGAAGGAGAGCACGCCGTCTGTCGTGCAGCTGCCCCAGCGGCTCTTGGTGTCGCGCAGGATGACGCGCTTGACGCTCTTGCCGATCTGCTCGGCCTTGGCCCGGGCGCGCGCCTCGATCTCGCGGCGCGCCTCCAGCTTCAGCCAATCCGAGACGCGGCGCGCGACGTGGTCCTCGTGCCCGGCGACGTGGATCTCCTGGTCCTCGCACCACACCACGCCGCGCGCATTGGCGCGGTGGCGGATCCGATGCTCGATGCCGAGGAATGGGATGACGTTGCCATGGGCGAACGGTACGGTCTCGGGCAACTGGTCGAGGCGTTCCTCGATCCAATCCTTGTTCGAAAGCGCGAAACGGCGGCCTTCGTCACGCGATGTGCGTTTTGGCAGCACCACCACGATACGCGAAGCGCCGTAGTCGAGACGCAGGATGATGCGCCGTGCGCGCCGGTTCTCCTGATAGACCAGCGGCACCTTGCGATCGTCGAAACTCATCAGCTGAAGATCGGCGGCCTCGTTCATGCGGCGCCGTTTCGCACCCGCCTTCAGGCGCGTGCGCTTCCGCGATTTTCCGCGATTTTCCAAGGCTTTCGGCATGACCGTCCCAAGCAACCCGTCCGCTCTCGACGATCAGCATAGAGCCCCGGCTCCGCTGCTTTCAACCGATTACGCCTTTTTTCCAGAGCGCCCCGCGCCTGAGCTCGCGGCCGCCCGCTCGGCCGCGATAAGGGCCTGTTTTCGCTCACTTCCCCAGGCGTAGCCACCGAGTTTTCCGTCATTACGCAAAACGCGGTGACAGGGGATGGCGATGGCGACCGGGTTGTTGGCACAGGCATTGCCTACCGCGCGCATGGCGGCCGGGCGGCCGATGGCGGCGGCGATCTCGGCATAGGACCGGGTCTCGCCCAAGGGGATGCGGCGCAGTTCTTCCCACACCTGGCGCTGGAAGGCGGTGGCGCGGATGTCGAGCGGCAGATCGCGATGCGGCGCGCGGCCTTCCAGCCGGCGCAGGATCTCAGCGAGGAAGGCCTCGAGCGCCTCGTCGTCGCGTTCGATGGCGGCGGCGGCGAATTCCTCGCGCAGGTGGCGCAGCATCTTGGCCTCGCTGTCGCCAAGCTCGACGCGGCAGATGCCGCGCTCGGTCGCCGCCACCAGCACCTGGCCCAGGCCGCAGGCGGCGATGCCGTAGCGGATGTGTTGACCAGCGCCATCCTTCGCGTAATTCGCCGGCGTCATGCCGAGCGCGGCCGCCGCACGCTCATAGACGCGGCTCGACGAGCCATAGCCCGCTTCGAAGGTGGCGCCGGCGACGCCGCCGCCGCTCTTCAAGCCACGGCGCAGGCGCTTCATCCGCAAGGCGTCATCGTATTGCCGCGGGCTCACCCCCAGCACGCGCTTGAACTGGCGCTGCAGGTGCCAGGGGCTGACTCCCGTGTGGTCGCCGAGTTCCTTCAGGCTGACCGGGCCGTCGGCTTCTTCTTCGGACCGGCGTTCGATATAGGCGGCGGCTTCGCGCACGGCGCTGACGATCTGCTCGGACATGGCTTCGGCTTTCCTCTTGCGAAGTGTCATGGCCGATATCTAGGTCCTTGCGCCCGATCTCGCTATCCGGGGCTTGCGCGCGAAATTGCGCGTGATTCCAATCACCTACTTCCAGTCGACCATATGGTCGAGCAGGTCGCCGGCGTCATCCTCGGACACCACCCGGCCGCGCACCGAGACGCCCGCCTTGTGCACCGCCTTGCGGTCGCCGCAGACCAGGTAGTGCCAGTCGTACAGATCCCTGCCCTCCGCCACCAGCCGATAGGCGCAGGTCTCCGGCAGCCAGCGCAGCTTCTTCACGTTGCGCGGCGTCAGCTGCACGCAATCCTTCACGTATTTGTGGCGCGTCGCGTAGTGCTTGCACTGGCAGGACTTGGTGTCGAGCAGCTTGCAGACGACGTTGGTGTAGAACAGCTCCTTGCTGTCCACGTCGATCAGCTTGTTGAGGCAGCACTTGCCGCAACCGTCGCACAGGCTCTCCCACTCGGCCTTGGTCATCTGGCCGAGCTTCTTGGTCTTCCAGAAGGGTTCTTCCTGATCCGGCATCGCTCTCGAGTCTAACGGCAATGCCGTCCGTCGGCATCAGATTTCGGGCGAGCCGGTATCCTGCAGGAGCTGCCGGCAGCCCTCCGGCAGCCGCACCCAGGGATGCCGGCATTCGCTCCACACCGCCATGGTTGGCGGGGCGATGGTGGGATCGGCGAAATTGCCGGCGGCGACGCAGATCTCGTCCGGCGCGAACTCGGCGTAGGAATAGACCGAGCTGCCGCAATGCGGGCAGAAATAATTGTCGACCCAGCGGCCGGATTCCGCAATCCGGCGATAGAGCTTCGCCTCGCCTCGGATCTCCTTGCAGGCGGTTTTCGGCCAATAGGTCCAGGCGCCGAACACGCTGCCGGTCTGCTTCTGGCATTCATGGCAATGGCAGAGGCCGACGAAGGGCGGATCGCCCGCCATGGTCACCGTCAGGCGGCCGCAGGAACAGCTGGCGGTGCGGGTCATGCTGCTCTCCGCTGCCGCGCGAAACTAGCTGACGGCCCGGATGAACTCGGCCCAGGCGGGATAGATGAACTGGCGCCATTTGCGGCCGTTGAAGATGCCGTAATGGCCGACGCCCGGCTGCACGAAATGGCGGCGCCGCACGCTCGGGATGTTGGTGCAGAGATCATGCGCCGCCCTGGTCTGGCCGAGGCCGGAGATGTCGTCCAGCTCGCCCTCGATGGTCATCAGCGCGGTCTTCCGGATCGCCGCCGGCGCCACCTTCTCGCCGCGATGGAAGAAGCGGCCCTCGGGCAGCGAATGCTCCTGGAACACGTGGCGGATGGTGTCGAGGTAGAAATCGGCCGAGAGATCCATGACCGAGAGGTATTCGTCGTAGAAGCGGCGATGCCCGGCGGCACTCTCGCCGTCGCCCTCGACCAGGTGGTGGAAGAACTCGATATGCGAGGCGACGTGGCGGTCCGGGTTCATCGACATGAAGCCGCCCAGCTGCAGGAAGCCGGGATAGACCCGGCGCATGGCGCCCGGGTAATGCGCCGGCACCGAATCGATCACCCGGTGCTCGAACCACGTCAGCTCCTGGCTGGTGCCCATGCGGTTGACCGCGGTGGGATTGACCCGCGTGTCGACCGGCCCGCCCATCAGGGTGATGCTGGCCGGGGCCGCCGGATCGTTCAACGCCGCCATGATCGCGGCGGCGGCGAGCACAGGGGGCGAGGGCTGGCACACCGCCATCACATGGGTGCCGGGGCCGAGCACGCGCAGGAAGTCGATGACGTAGTCGATATAGTCGGCGAGGTCGAAGCCGCCCTTGGCCAGCGGCACCATGCGGGCGTCGATCCAGTCGGTGATGTAGACGTCGTGCCTGGGTAGCAGCGTCTCCACCGTGCCGCGCAGCAGCGTGGCGTGATGGCCCGACATCGGCGCCACCACCAGCACGCGCGGGTCGTCATGGCTGCGCTGCAGGTCGCGGGCGAAATGCAGCAGGTGGCAGAACGGCTTCTCCGCCACGCTGACCGGCTCGACCGGCACCGGCGCGCCGTCCACCTCTGTCATTTCCAGGCCGAAGGCCGGTTTGCGGCGATTATGCGCGGCGCGGTCGAAGAGCTCGAACCAGGCGGCGGCGGCGCGGCCGGGCGTGGTGTAGGAATGCGGCAGCCAGGGATGGCTCAGCATCTGGTGCATCAGCCGGGCGGTCATCCGCGCCGGCACCAGGCTGGCGTAGTGCGCCTCGATCGCTTGATAGAGCATGGCGTGCCCGCTTTCCTTCGCTCCGTGGTGCCGTTGCCGCCAGTGGAACACCGCCCATGGCGACTCGGCGCCCTCCAGTTTCCCCCTTGGAAGGTTGATCAGACGTTACGAATCAACGGATTCCAGCGCAACTATCCTTTTGTCGGAGGCTGTGCCGGGCGGCCCCAGGCCTTCCGGACCAAGCGCCGGATCCGCTGCGCCAGAGATCGCTGCTTCTTTTCCGTCCGCCAGAAGCGCGGCTCGCGGTGATCGCGCCAGGGAACGTATCCCCGGCCTCGCACGTCCACCGCATTGGCCCAGAGGTAGTCGAAGTAGGATTGCAGGTGTTCCGGCCGCATCTCGTAGTGATTGCCCCAGTTGCGGGCGCGATCGCCCGCGCGCAATCCAGTGCGGAGCAGCGCGTCGCGGCCGGCGCGGTAGTCGATCCCCAGATCCTTGTAGTGGAGCAGGAGCAGCTCGTCGCGCCGCGGATATACGACGCGGCCGCCCGGGAGCGCGCCATGTCCGCCGATGCCAATATTGGGCTCAACCGCAGCGGGATCGAACAGCCGCAACTTGCTCATCGCCGCCATCGGCACGCCCCAGCTGCGCGTCTTCGCGAGCCACTCGTCGGGCCCCGGAAAATCCTTGGTCACCATCTGGTAGCCCAGCGCCGGGATGCAGGTGATGCCGCGTGCGGCGCAGCGCCGGAGATAGCCTTGGATGTCGGGATGATGGAGATGCTCGTCGATGGCCGTCACCACCACCCAATCGGCCTTGCCCTTGCTTTCGCCCCAGCAGCTGTTGTGCAGGGCGCGATGCGACGCGACGAAGGAGTCCGGATCGCTCCAGGGAAACTCCCGCAGCTCCACATTCGGCTTCGCCGCCAGCAGCGCCCGGGTCTCGTCGGTGGACCCGTTGTCGTAGATGACGAAGCGCTGCACCCAAGGCTCGTAGTGCCGGAAGAAGAAGGGCAGCAGATGCGCCTCGTTCCAGCACATCGCGTAGAGATGGACGATGGGACCGCGCGGGCGCGCAGACATCAGCGTGGTTCCGGCCGCCGTGCCAGGATTCGCGCGGGATTACCCGCGGCGAAGCCATCTGCCGGCACATCGCCCGCCACCACGGCGCCGCCCGCCACCAGGGCGCCGCCGCCGATCGTCACCTTGGGCAGGATGATCGCGCCTGCACCGATCTGCGCCGACTCGCCCACGTCAACGTCGCCGCACAGCACCGCGCCGGGACCGATCGAGGCAAAGGCGCCGAGCCGGCAGCCATGTCCCAGATTGGCGCCACGGTTGCAGAGGCTGAAGCGGTCCAGGCGGATGCCGGTGGCGAGGATGCAGCCGGCATTGACATAGACGCCGTCGCCGACCTCCAGGTCGCGCGCGGCAATCGCGGTAGGATCGATCAGCTGCGCCATGCGACGGAAGCCGAGCTCCGTCGCCGCGGCGAGGGCCTTGCGCCGGTTGGCCGGCCCAAAGAGCGGCAGCAGGAACGGGAGGGCGAGGAGATCGGGCGTCAACGCCGCAGCCTCCACGACGCGGATGTCGCCGGGCACATGCACCGGTCCCGGCACGTTGCGCACCGCCGCCACGACCGGCAGATCCGCCCGCCGGCAGGATTCCGCCACGTCGGCACAAAACGGCGATCCGGCGCCGAAGAGCACGACACCGGTCATGATCTCAGGCTCCGCAGCAGAACCGCCGCGATCTGCGCCGCGCGCGCTTCAGCCACTTCCGGCTGGATCGGCAGGCTGAGCAGGCGCGCGGCAAGCCGTTCCGCCACGGGAAGGCTCGCCGCACTCTTGAATGCGGGATGCTGATGCAGCGCCCGTGGATAGTGGATGCCGGTGAGGATGCCCGCCTGCGCCATCCGCGCGCGCACCTCATCGCGCCGGTCCAGGGCCACAGCGAACTGGTGGTAATTGGCCGTCGGAAACTCCGGCGGCAGCTCGATGCCGCTGCCGGCGAGCGCGGCGCTGTATTCGCCGGCGATGCGACGGCGATCCGCATTGGCGGCGTCGAGATGCGGCAGCAGCACGCGCAGGATCGCCGCCTGCATCTCGTCGATGCGGCCGGTCTCGCCGGTTTCCGCGGCGATGCCGTGGTCGTCGAGGCCATGTGCCCGCAGGCGCCGCGCCCGTGCCGCCAGCACGGCGTCGGCGGTGAAGATGGCCCCGGCATCGCCCGCGGCGCCGAGATTCTTGCTCGGATAGAAGCTGAAGGCGGCCGCGTGGCCGAAGGTGCCGAGCATGCGGCCGCCGAGGCTTGTCCCGTGCGCCTGGGCGCAATCCTCGATCACGGCAAGCCCGTGGCGCCGCGCCACCGCAAGGATCGCCGGCATATCCGCCGGCATGCCATGCAGGTGCACCGGCACGATGGCCCGCGTGCGCGGCCCGATCGCGGCGCCGAGGGCGGCGGAGTCGAGGTTGCGCGTCAGCGGATCGACATCGGCAAAGATGGGCAGCGCACCCGCGCGGTGGATGGCGCCGGCGGTCGGCACCGCGGTCAAGGCGGGCACGACGACCTCGTCCCCGGACCCGATGCCGAGCGCCGTCAACGCGATGGTGAGTGCGGAGGCGCCGGAGGCGACGGCGACGACCTCGCCGCCGCCGAGATAGGCGGCGAATTCCTGCTCAAAGGCCGCCGTCTCCGGCCCCAGGAGCAGCCGCCCGGAATCGAGAACGCGCTTCAGCGCCTGATCGATCTCGCTGCGGAAGCGGCCGAGGCGCCGGGCGGGGTCGGCCTGCGGGATTACCCCGGTCATCCCGTCAGCCGCGGGGCACATATTCGGACTCGGCGAGACAGATGAGCATGCTGCCGGGCGCAAAGGCTGTGAGTGCGAGCCAGAGCCCGGCCGGCAGATACAGCCCCGGTCCGGATTGCTCCAAACGGAACTCGCGCGGGCCGCCGGCATCCTCCGCCGCTTGCCGGATAGAGGCCGTACAGGAACCCGCGGCCATCCAGAGGAACTGGCTGCAGGAGACCGTGTGCCGGGCCCGCTGCGCGCCTTCGGGCACCTCGGAGATCATGAAGGTCCGCCGCGGCGTGAAGGGAAGCGGATGGCCGTGCTCGAACGCCACGAGACAGCCGCGCGCATCAGCGAACCGAGGCACCTCGATCAAGCGGGCCTCCGCCAGGCCTTTCGCCGCCGCGTCCATGCGAGCCCTCGTTCCGGCGCGTGGCGGTCCCCGGTGAACGGCCGCATCCGCCATCTTCGCAATAGATTGCCTCCGGCATACAATGAATGCTGTCTCACTGTCCAGGCGCGCAGGCCGGGCCGGCGGGGCGCCGAGGCTCGGAGGCGGCATGGCAACGCGGATCGGCAGAAAGTTGCGGCGCAAGGCGCGCCGGGCCTTGGGCTGGCTGTTCCCCAGGCCGGCGCCGCGGATCGTCATGACGCTGCTCTGCCGCAACGAGCGCGACATCATCGCCGAGCAGGTCGCATTTCATCTGGCCATGGGCGTCGATTTCGTGATCGCCATGGACAACGCCTCCGAGGACGGGACGCCCACGCTGCTGGCACCATTCGCGCGGACCGGCAAGCTGAAACTACTGCACCAGCCGGACAGGTCGTACGACCAGGGCGGCTGGGTCACCGGCATGGCACGGATGGCGGCGCGCGAGCACGGCGCGGACTGGATCATCAACAGCGATGCCGACGAGTTCTGGTGGCCCGCCGGAAAGGACCTGAAGGCGACGTTCGCCGCCCTGGACAAGCGGGTGAACATCGTGGTGGCGGAGCGCCGCAATTTCCGCCCGCCGATCTCCGATCAGGGCCCCTTCTACGAGCGCATGCTGGTACGCGAACTGGCCTCGGAGAAATTCCGTGGCGGCGCCCTGGAACCGAAGGTTGCCCATCGCGCCTATGACGACGTGACGGTGAAGCACGGCAACCACGGCGTTCTGCTGGGAGAGCGGAAACTGCGCCCGGCGCCGGCGGGCACCATCGAGATCCTGCATTTCCCGGTGCGCTCCTTCGCGCAATGGAGCCGCAAGATTTCCGAGGGTGCCGCCATCCTGCAACGACATCCGGACCACCCGCCGCACGTCACCGCAGGCTGGCGGCATATGAACGAGCAGTACCTGGAACAGGGGCGCCTGCGGAAATTCTACGACGACCTGGCCATGGAACCGGGGCGCGTCGCGGAGGCGCCGGACCGCGCGAACCTGCTGGTCGACACGCGGCTGCGCGATTTGCTGCGCGGGGTGCGGGCCGGCCCGGATCAGAGATAGCGGCGGATCGCCTCGGCGACCTCATCCGGCGTCGCCTGGGGGCCGAAATAGGTCAGGAACTTGCCCTCGGCATCCATCAGATAGATAAGGGTCGAATGATCCATCAGATAGCCCTCGCCGGTCGCGCCGGGCTGCTTCTGGTAGAAGGCGCGGTATGCCTTGGCCGCCTTGGCCACCTGCTCTTCGCTGCCGGTCAGGCCGACCAGGCGCGGATGGAAGGCGGCGACGTAATCCTTCAGCGCTTCCGGCGTGTCGCGCGCCGGGTCGATGCTGATGAGGATCGGCGTCACCCGCTCGCCCGCCACGTCGAGCTTGCCGAGGGCGGCCGCCATGACGCCCAGCGCCGTCGGGCAGGCGTCGGGGCAATAGGTGTAGCCGAAATAGATCAGCAGCAGCTTGCCCTTGAAATCGGCCTCGGTGACGGTCTTGCCGTCCTGGTTCACCAGCTCGAACGGACCGCCGATATCGGCACTGCCGCTGTCCTCGCCGGCATAGCGCTCATAGAGCTTGAACAGCAGGATGCCGCACAGCACCAGGGCCGCCAGAAGAACGGCGATCAGCGCGCGCCGCGTCCACACCGAGCTCATCGCTCCCTCACCCCGTCGTTCAGCGGCTCAATATGCGGAGAGAGAGTTAAGCAATCCCTGCGTGTTGGGGTTCTTGAACTTGCCTTCCAGCACGATACCGCGCGGCATGGCGCCTTCGCCGTAATAGGCGGCGTTCCACTTGTCGTCCTTGAGGATGCCGGCGCCCTCGAAGGAGACGCCGCCGAACAGGCCGGCGGTCTTGGCGAAGGAATAGACGTCGGCCTGGAAATTCGTCGTGGTGTCGGCGCCGATGCCCTTGCCGATCGGGCC
>JAEUKU010000296.1 GCA_016794075.1 Rhodospirillaceae bacterium | reverse complement strand
GCGGGCAGCCGGACTCGGGGCGCTCCCGCCCCCTTCGCCAGCCTGAAAACCGAGCTCAATTGCAGTGACCGACACACCGACCACGCCCAGTTTCGACATCGCGCCGATCACCATCGAAGACGAGATGCGGCGCTCCTACCTTGATTACGCGATGAGCGTGATCGTCAGCCGCGCGCTGCCCGACGTGCGCGACGGATTGAAGCCGGTGCACCGGCGCATCCTCTACGGCATGAGCCAGGGCGGTTTCGGCTCGGGCAGCGCCTACAAGAAGGCGGCGCGCGCGGTCGGCGACGTGATGGGTAATTTCCACCCGCACGGCGACCAGTCGATCTATGACGCGCTGGTGCGCATGGCGCAGGATTTCTCCATGCGCGTCACCCTGGTCGACGGCCAGGGCAATTTCGGTTCCATGGACGGCGACCCCGCGGCGGCGATGCGCTACACCGAGGTGCGGCTGACCAAGGCGGCCGAGGCCCTGCTCGACGATCTCGACAAGGAGACCGTCGATTTCCAGCCGAACTACGACGAGAAATCGGAAGAGCCGCGCGTCCTGCCGGCGCGCTTTCCCAACCTGCTGGTCAACGGCGCGGGCGGAATCGCCGTCGGCATGGCGACCAACATCCCGACCCACAATCTGGCGGAAGTGATCGACGCCTGCTGCGCCTATCTCGAGAATCCGGACATCACCATCGACCAGCTGATCGGGCACATCCCCGGGCCGGATTTCCCGACCGGCGGCATCATCCTGGGGCGCAACGGCATCCGCGAGGCGTTCCACCTGGGGCGCGGTTCCATCGTCATCCGTGGCCGGACCACGATCGAGGAGATCCGCAAGGACCGCGAGGCGATCATCGTCAGCGAGATTCCGTACCAGGTGAACAAGGCGCGCATGATCGAGCGCATCGCCGAGACGGTGCGCGAGAAGGTGATCGAGGGCATCGCCGATCTGCGCGACGAGAGCGACCGCGACGGCGTGCGCGTGGTGATCGAGCTGAAGCGCGACGCGATGGCCGACGTGGTGCTCAACCAGCTGTTCCGCTTCACCCCGCTGCAATCGAGCTTCGGCGTCAACATGCTGGCGCTGAACGGCGGCAAGCCGGAATTGCTGAACCTGAAGCAGGTGATCGCGGCCTTCATCGCCTTCCGCGAGGAGGTGATCACCCGGCGCACGGTCTATGAGCTGCGCAAGACGCGCGAGACCGCCCACACGATGATGGGCCTGGCGGTCGCCGTCGCCAACCTGGACGAGATCATCGCCCTCATCCGCCACGCGCCCAATCCGCAGGCGGCGAAGGAAGGCCTGCTGGCCCGCACCTGGCCGGCGATGGATGTGCTGCCGCTGATCAAGCTGATCGACGATCCCGCCGATCTCGACGCCGTGGCGCGGGCCTACCAGCTGACCGAGGCGCAGGCCAAGGCGATCCTCGACCTCCGCCTGCAGCGGCTCACGGGGCTGGAGCGCGAGAAGATCGCCGAGGAGCTGAAGGAGCACGCGGCCAAGATCGCCGATTGCCTGGAGACGCTGGACAGTCGGCCGAAGCGGCTCGGCATCCTGCGCAGCGAACTCCTCGAGATGAAGGACAAGTTCGGCACTCCGCGCAAGACCACGATCCAGGAGCTCGAATTCGAGCACGACATCGAGGATCTGATCCAGCGCGAGGACATGGTCGTCACCGTGACCCATGGCGGCTACATCAAGCGCGTGCCGCTTTCCACCTATCGCGCCCAGCGCCGCGGCGGCAAGGGCCGCGCGGGCATGGCGACGCGCGAGGAGGATTTCGTCAGCCAGGTCTTCGTCGCCGATACCCATACGCCGGTGCTGTTCTTCTCCACCCGCGGCATGGTCTACAAGATGAAGGTCTATCGCCTGCCGCTCGGCAATCCGCAGGCGCGCGGCAAGGCGCTCATCAATCTGCTGCCGCTGGAGGAGGGGGAGACGATCTCGACCGTCCTGCCGCTGCCAGAGGACGAGAGCGCCTGGTCGAAGAGCAACATCGTGTTCGCCACCGCCAGCGGCTACGTGCGGCGCAACGAGCTCAGCGATTTCGTCGACGTCAAGGCCAACGGCAAGATCGCCATGAAGCTGGACGAGGGCGACCGACTGATCGGCGTCGGCGTCTGCACCGGCGACAACGACATCCTGCTGGCAGCCAGAAGCGGCAAGGCGGTGCGCTTCGCCGTCACCGACGTGCGCGTCTTCGCCGGCCGTGATTCCGTCGGCGTGCGGGGCATCAGGCTGGAGGAGGGCGATCGCGTCGTCTCCATGTCGGTGCTGCGCCATGTCGAGATCGGCGTGGAGGAGCGCGATTCCTATCTGCGCTTCGCCGCCGCCAAGCGCCGCGCCATGGGCGAAGGCGTCGAGGAGGCGGACGAGGCAAGCGAGAGCGCGACGCTCGATTTGTCGCCCGAGCGGATCGCCGCGCTGGAGGTGCTGGAGGAATTCATCCTCACCGTGACCGCGAAAGGCTTCGGCAAGCGCACCTCGGCCTACGAGTACCGCGTCATGGGCCGCGGCGTGCAGGGCGTCGCCAATATCGAGGTGACGCCGCGCAACGGCCCGGTCGTCGCCTCCTTCCCGGTGGCGGAGAGCGACCAGATCATGCTGGTCACCGACGGCGGGCAGCTGATCCGCTGCCCGGTGCACGACATCCGCATCGCCCGGCGCCAGACCCAGGGGGTTACCGTGTTCCGCGTGGCCGAGGACGAGGCGGTGGTCGCGGTCGCGCATCTGAGCGACCTCGGCGACGAGGGCGACGACAACGGCGGCGACGAAACCGCGGGCGCGGGCGATGCCTCGCCCGATGGCGGGGGCAAGTAGCAGGCGGGGACGGGAACATGGCCGAGCAGCGCATCGGAATCTATCCGGGAACCTTCGATCCCGTCACCAACGGCCATATCGACATCATCCGCCGCGCCGCCACGCTGGTGGACAATCTGATCGTGGCGGTGTCGGTCAACGCCGGGAAAGGCCCGATCTTCTCGGTCGAGGAGCGCGCCGCGCTGCTGAAGGGCGAGATCGCCGACGGCAGGAACGGCCTCTCCCAGTCGATCGATGTGGTGACCTTCGACAGCCTGCTGATGCACTTCGCCGAGAAGATGGGCGCCAAGGTCATCATCCGCGGCCTGCGCGCCGTTTCCGACTTCGAATACGAGTTCCAGATGACCGGCATGAACGCGCGCCTCAATCCCGGCATCGAGACGGTGTTTCTCATGGCCTCGGAGCGCAGCCAGTTCATCTCCTCACGCTTCGTGAAAGAGATTCATCGCCTCGGCGGCGATGTCAGCCAGTTCGTCTCGCCGCGCGTCATCGCGGCGATGAAGGGCAAGAACGGCGGCTAGGACGTTCCACCGGCCGCGGCTGGTCCGCGCAACGGGCAACGGCGCCGCGGCGGGCCGCGGCGCGGGAAAGTTACCCGATGACAGAAACGGGGCGGGCTGTGCTAGGCTTCTCGCGCGAGGGGGAAGCGCATGCAGGATTTCAGTCACCGGCAGAACGAGATACTGGCCCTGGCGCGCTCCGCCGGGAAGGTCACGGTGGACGAGCTGGCGCTCCGCTTCGAGGTCACGCCGCAGACCATCCGCAAGGACCTGAACGACCTCTGCGACCACCGGCTGCTGAACCGCGTGCATGGCGGTGCGGTCGTCGCCTCCGGCATCGAGAACCTCGCCTACGAGGCGCGCCGGTTCATCGCCGCCGATGAGAAGCGCGCCATCGGCAAGGCGGCGGCGGCCATGGTGCCGAACCAGAGCTCGCTCTTCATCAACATCGGCACCACGACGGAGGAGGTCGCGGCGGCGCTCATGGGGCACGAGGAATTGCTGGTCATCACCAACAACCTCAACGTCGCCATGCTGCTCTACCGCCACCCGACCATCGAGGTCATCGTCGCCGGCGGCGTGGTCCGGCGGACCGACGGCGCCGTGGTCGGCTCCAGCGCGGTGGACCTGATCCGCCAGTTCAAGGTCGATACCGCGGTGATCGGCGCGTCGGCGATCGACGAGGATGGCGCGCTGCTCGATTTCGACTATCGCGAAGTGAAAGTGAGCCAGGCGATTATCGAAAATGCGCGCAAGGTGATCCTGGTCGCCGACCGGCTGAAGCTGGAGCGGGCGGCGCCGGTAAAGATCGCCCACCTCTCGCAAATCCATGCTTTTATTACGGATTCTCTGACCTCTCCGCAGCTCCGCGAGCTCTGCGTGGCGCACAATGTCGAGGTAATCGAAACCTTGGCGCCAAGTGCTCCCACCGGCGATTAGGCCGCGTGCTAATATTCATTTGTTTCGAATGAACCCCGTTGCGAACCCTTGATCGTTCATTTATGTTTCGCTTTAACTTCGATGCGAAACACAAATGGCATCGGTCAGGGGGCGTGGGTTGTCGAAGGTATTCGACCTAGCCATCATCGGCGGCGGGATCAACGGCTGCGGCATCGCCCGTGACGCGGCCGGACGCGGTCTCTCGGTGTTCCTGTGCGAGCAGGCCGACCTAGCCAGCGGCACCTCCTCCGCCTCCACCAAGCTGATCCATGGCGGCCTGCGCTATCTCGAGTATTACGAGTTCCGCCTGGTCCGCGAGGCGCTGCAGGAGCGCGAGGTGCTCTGGCGCGTCGCGCCGCACATCGTCTGGCCGCTGCGCTTCGTGCTGCCGCATCACAAGGGACTGCGGCCGGCCTGGCTGCTGCGGCTCGGGCTCTTCCTCTATGACCATCTGGGCGGGCGCAAATTGCTGCCGCCGACCGAGGTGCTCGATCTGACGCGCGACGCCGCCGGCAAGCCGCTGAAGCGGGGCGAGTTCACCAAGGGCTTCGAATACTCAGATTGCTGGGTGGAGGACGCGCGGCTGGTGGTGCTGAACGCGGCCGACGCGGCGCGGCATGGCGCCGAGATCCGTACCCGCTGCCGGGCCGTCTCGGCGAAGCGCGCCGGCGATCACTGGTCGATGACCGTCGAGGACCAGGCCACCGGCGCGAAAGAGGAGATCAAGGCGAAGGCCCTGGTCAATGCCGGCGGTCCCTGGGTCGCGCGCGTGCTGGGCGAGGTGGCGCAGGATGGCGCCATCGAAAGCAAGGCGAAGGTGCGCCTGGTGCAGGGCTCGCACATCGTCGTGCCGAAGCTCTACGAGCACGACCGCTGCTACATCTTCCAGAACACCGATGGCCGGATCGTCTTCGCCATTCCCTATGAGCAGGACTTCACCCTGATCGGCACCACCGACCAGGATTACGAAGGTCCGCTCGGCGACATCAAGGCGAGCGAGAAGGAGATCGCCTATCTCTGCGGCCTCGCCAATTCATACTTCGGCAGGCAGATTGCGCCCGCCGACGTGGTGTGGACCTATTCCGGCGTGCGGCCGCTCTATGACGACGGCGCCAGCGCCGCGCAGGCGGCGACGCGCGACTATGTGCTGGTGCTGGACGGCGAGGCGGGCAAGCCGGCGCTGCTCTCGGTCTTCGGTGGCAAGATCACGACTTATCGGCGCCTGGCCGAGCATGCGCTGGACAAGCTGGCGCCGCATCTGGGCGCGCGCGCCGAAGAACGCAAGGGCTGGACCGGGCGCGCGCCGCTGCCGGGTGGCGACTTCCCGACCGACGGCGTCGCGGCGCAGATCGACGGTCTGCTGAAGCTCTACCCTTTTCTGGCGCGGGCTCATGCCGCGCGGCTGGTGCGCGCCTACGGCACGCGGGCGCAGGAATTGCTCGGCGCCGCCCGCAGCCTGGCGGATCTCGGCCGCGACTATGGCGCCACCATCACCGATGCCGAGCTCGACTACCTGATGCGCGCGGAATGGGCCATGCGCGGCGAGGACGTGCTGTGGCGGCGCAGCAAGCTGGGCCTGCGGGTGACGCAGGAGCAGGCCGCCGCCATCGACGCCGCGATGCTGGCGCGCCGGAGTGGCAGACCGCGCAGCAACGCGGTGGGAGCATAGGGATGAAGCATTTCCCGGGATTGCCGGCAAGCCGGTGACCCGGGCGGATCGCGCGGCCTGCGCCCAAGGCCGCGCCGATGATCGGACCCGCACCGGATGCGCGGGGAGGCAAGGGCAGGGTAATGGTCGCTCGATCGGCAATGTGCGCACCGGTCGATCGCCAGGCTTCCAAAAGGCGCACGTGAGGAGGAAGCGATCATGGCGATACGTCACAGCGTGTCGTTGGCCGCGCTCATGCTGGCTTGGGGGGTGACGCCCGCCCTGGCCGACATGGCGGCTGCCGAAAAGTGGGTGAACGACGAGTTCCAGCCTTCCGTGCTCTCCAAGGAGGAGCAGCTGAAGGAGATGCAGTGGTTCATCGATGCCGCGAAGCCCTTCGCCGGCATGGAGATCAACGTGCTGTCGGAGACGATCCCGACGCACGAGTATGAATCGAAGACCCTGACCAAGGCCTTCGAGGAAATCACCGGCATCAAGGTCAACCACCAGCTCCTCGGCGAAGGCGAAGTGGTGCAGGCGGTGCAGACCCAGATGCAGACCAACCGCAACCTCTATGACGCCTACATCAACGATTCCGACCTGATCGGCACGCATTCGCGCCTGCAAAGCGCGGTGAACCTGACCGACTTCATGGCGGGCGAGGGCAAGGACGTCACCAATCCGGGCCTCGATCTCGAGGACTTCATCGGTCGCTCCTTCACCACCGGTCCGGACGGCAAGCTGTGGCAGTTGCCCGACCAGCAATTCGCCAACCTCTACTGGTTCCGGAAGGACTGGTTCGACCGCAAGGACCTGCAGGAGAAGTTCAAAGCCAAATACGGCTACGATCTCGGCGTGCCGGTGAACTGGTCGGCCTATGAGGACATCGCCGAGTTCTTCACCAATGACGTGAAGGAGATCGACGGTGTGCGGGTCTATGGCCACATGGACTACGGCAAGCGCGCGCCCGACCTCGGCTGGCGCATGACCGA
>JAEUKU010000262.1 GCA_016794075.1 Rhodospirillaceae bacterium | reverse complement strand
TTGCGCCCCAGCTCGCCGGAGAAGGCGGCGACCAGCGCCTGGGCGCGGTCGAGATAGGCGCTTTCGCCGGTCAGGTGATAGAGCCGCGCCAGCACCGCCACCAGCGCGCCGTTGCCGTTGGGCGTCGCGTTGTCGCCGGCGGATTTCGGCCGCTGGATCACGTCGGTCACGTCATCGGCGGTCATGAAATAGCCGCCGTGCTGCCGGTCCCAGAAATGCGCGTCGAGCAGCGCGACAAGCTCCCGCGCTGCGGCGAGATGCTCCGCCTCGCCAGTCGCTTCGTGCAGCGCCAGCGCCGCGGCCGCCAGATGCGCGTGGTCATCCAACGTCGCCGCATGCTGCAGCTTGCCGGCGCGCCAGGCGTGGAACAGGCGACCGTCCTTCATCATGCTGCGGCGGATGAAGTTGAAGGCGCTGGCGGCGAAGGCGAGCCAATCGGGCCGCTCGAACACCATCGCCGCCTCGGCCAGGCTCGCGATCATCAGCCCGTTCCAATCGACCAGCACCTTGTCGTCCCAGCCGGGGCGGATGCGCGCGGCCCGCGCCACCAGGAGCTTCTGCCGTGCCGCCGCCAGAAGCGTCTCGCCCGCTTCGTCCAGCAGGTCCGGGCGCGCGGAGCGGTTCAGGATAGTGTGGCCTTCCCAATTGCCATTGGCGCTGACGTCGTAATGCTGCTTGAAGAAATCGGCTTCGGCGCCGAGCACCGCGTCGATCTCGGCTTCGGTCCAGACGTAGAACTTGCCTTCCTCGCCTTCCGAATCCGCGTCGAGCGAGGCGGCGAAGGCGCGGTCGCCATGCTCGTTCGCTTCCGCCAGCATCTCGCGCTGCAGCCAGGCGACGATCTCCGCCACCCGCGCCTGCAAAAGCGGGTCGCGCGTCTCCTGCCACACCAGGGTCATCAGGCCCATGAGCTCGGCATTGTCGTAGAGCATCTTCTCGAAATGCGGCACCAGCCAATCGGCATCGACCGAATAGCGCGCGAAGCCGCCGCCGAGGTGATCGTAGATGCCGCCCTGGGCCATTCTTGTCAGGGTCACGGTCACCGCGTCCCGGAAGCGCGGGTTCTTCGCCCGCTTCCAGGCGCGCCAGAAGCCGGTGAAGAGCGGCACCTGCGGGAATTTCGGCGCCTGGCCGATGCCACCCTTCTGCCAGTCGACCTCCTGCAGCAGGCGCTCGGCGATGCGGTCCATGATCTCGTCCGGAATCTCGCCACCCGCTTGCGGCGCGGCCAGCTTCGCCATCGCCTCGCGCAATCCTTCGACGTTCTGGCGCACCTTGTCGGGCTCTCTTGCATAGGTCTCGGCCATGATGCGCAGCACGTCGGGGAAACCCGGCCGGCCCCAGCGGCTTTCCGGGGGGAAATAGGTGCCGCCCCAGAACGGCCGGCCCTCGGAGGTGAGGAACATGGTGAGCGGCCAGCCGCCCTGCTGGCCCAGCAAGGCCAAGGCCTGCTGATAGATGGCGTCGAGGTCGGGGCGCTCCTCGCGGTCAACCTTGATGTTGACGAAGAGCCGGTTCATCACCGCGGCGATCTCCGGGTTCTCGAAGCTCTCATGCGCCATGACGTGGCACCAATGGCAGGCGGCATAGCCGACCGACAGCAGGATGGGCTTGCCCATGCGCTGCGCCTCGGCCAGCGCCGCATCGCCCCAGGCCCACCAATCGACCGGGTTGTCCTTGTGCTGCAGCAGGTATGGGGACGTTTCGCCGCCGAGCCTGTTATTGGGATTGTGGATCTGTGCATGCGCCATGATGAGGTGAACCGCCGATCTCGAAGGTTGTGCCCGGGTTCGCCGGCCGAGTTGACGCTGGTGGCGGCCGCAAATCAATGGCGCGCTGCCAGTGACTGGCGGCGCAGCGCCGATCACCACAAGTCGGCAAGGGTTGTTGACAGCGGTATCATTGTGACCCGGCGCACATTAACCCGAGATCGGCGCGCCGCGAGCCCGCCGACGCCTTGCGCCGCAGGCCGCCGCCGTGGTCAGAGGCGCGTCGTGAGCGCCGCGCCGCGGCCGAGGGGGTCCCGGCAGCGCCTCACTGCAGACTTTCAGAGGATTGCCATGAACGCACCTTTTTCTCCCGCCCGCATCCTGCAGACCGGCATGGGCTTCTGGCCGGCCCAGGTCCTGCTCTCCGCTGTCGCGCTCGATCTATTCACCGTGCTCGGCGACCGGGCGCTGAACGCCGCCGAGCTCGGCGACGCGCTCAAGCTTCATGAGCGCGGCCGGCGCGACTTCTTCGATGCCCTGGTGGCGCTGAAATTCCTCGAGCGCGACGGCGACGGCCCGGTGGGCCGCTACCGCAACGGCGCCGAGGCGGCGGTCTTCCTCGACAAGTCCAAGCCCGGCTATGTCGGCGGCCTGCTCGAGATGGCGCAGGCGCGGCTCTATCCTTTCTGGGCCGATCTCTCCACCGCGCTCAAATCCGGCAAGCCGCAGAACGAGATCAAGCATTCCGGCAAGCCGATGTTCGACGAGCTCTATGCCGAGCCGGCGCGCCTGGAGCAGTTCATGCGCGCGATGACCGGCGCCAGCCGCGGCAACTTCGCCGCCTTCGTCGACAAGTTCGATTTCAGCCCGTTCAAGACCTATGTCGATATCGGCGGCGCGACCGGGCTGCTGGCCGGCATGGTGGCCGAAGCAGCGCCGCGCCTCGATTGCGCCAGCTTCGACCTGCCGGTGGTGGCGCCGATCGCCGCGCGCTGCTTGGCGGAGCGCGGGCTCGCCGACCGGGTCAAGGTGCTGTCCGGCGATTTCTTCAAGGCGCCTTTGCCCAAGGCCGATCTCATCAGCATGGGCATGATCCTGCACGACTGGAATCTCGAGGGCAAAATGCACCTGATCCGCGCCGCCTATGATGCGCTGCCCAAGGGCGGCGCCTTCGTGGCGATCGAGCACCTGATCGACGACGCGCGCCGCGACAACGCCTTCGGCCTGATGATGTCGCTCAACATGCTGGTCGAGTTCGGCGACGCCTTCGACTTCTCGGCGGCCGATTTCGAGGGCTGGTGCCGGAAGGTGGGCTTCACCCGCTTCGAGGTCCTGCCGCTGAC
>JAEUKU010000256.1 GCA_016794075.1 Rhodospirillaceae bacterium | reverse complement strand
CCTTGGCGATCGGCGCGGCGGCGAAGGCGGCCAGCGCCACCGGGGGCGTGAGGTCCGCCAGGATGCCGAAATAGAACACGAACATGTGGCTGACGATGAGCGGTACGCCGAGATGCAGCAGCGCCGGCCCCGCCAGCGACGAGGTGATGATGTAGTTGGGGATTGTGGGGATTCCCATGCCAAGCACCAGGCAAGTGACCATGGTCAGCAGCAGCGACAGGAACAGGCTCTTCTCGCCGATGGAGACGACGAAATCTCCGAAGGTCGTCGCGGCGCCGGTCAGCGTCATGGTGCCCACGATGATCCCGACAACGGCGCAGGCGATGCCCACCGGCAGCGCCGTCTTGGCCCCCTCGGCCAGGCTGTCCCGGCAGATCGCCAGGGTCTCGCGCCCGCCGCGCACGAAGACATTGAGCAGGATGAGCGCGCCCAGCACCGCACCGAGGACCCACAGCCCGAACTCGAGAAACGATGCCGCGGCGATACCAAGGAAGACCCAGAAGATCACGCGCAAGGTCGTCTGCGACAAGTTCCTGGAAACCGTGGCCCCGAGCAGCAGCAGCACGGTCAAGGCCAGGCCGATCGTGCCGGAGAACAGCGGCGTGTAGCCGTTGAACAGGAGATAGACCAGCATGACCAGTGGCAGGATGAGGTGCCAGCCGTTGCGCAAAGCGCCCATGACCGACGGGCATTGGTCCTTCGGCAGCCCGAGCAGGCGCTGCTTGCCGGCTTCAAGATGCACCATCCAGAAGGCCGAGGCGAAATAGAGCACAGCGGGAATCGCGGCTGCCTTCACGATCTCGGCATAGGGCACGTCGATCGTCTCCGCCATGATGAAGGCGACCGCGCCCATCACCGGCGGCATGATCTGCCCGCCCATGGACGACGTGGCTTCCACGCCACCGGCGAAGTCGGCGCGATAGCCGAAACGCTTCATCATCGGGATGGTGAACTGCCCGGTGGTCACCACGTTGGCTACACCGGAGCCCGAGATCGTGCCCATCAGGCCCGAGGCGATGACTGCCACCTTCGCCGCGCCGCCGCGCGCATGGCCGACCAAGCCGAGGGATACGTCGGTGAACAGGCGAATGACGCCGGTCCGCTCCAGGAACGAGCCGAACAGGATGAACAGGAAGATGTAGCTGGAGGAGACGTAGGTCGGGATGCCGTAAATGCCTTCGGTGCCGAAGGCCATCTGGTCGATGATCTGCCCAAAGTCATACGGCCGATGGTCGAAGGGCGCCGGCAGGTATTCGCCGAACGTGGCATAGGCCAGGAAGATGCCGCTGATCGTCGGCAGGGCCGGTCCCATCACCCGCCACGCCGCGATGAACAGGATAACGAGCGCGACGCTCCCGACGGCAAGGTCCGCTTGGCTCGGATCCCCGGCGCGCAGCAGCAGCTCCTTGTAGAAAAACCATTGATAAAGTCCCACGGCGAACCCGAGCAGGCCGAGAGTCCAGGCAATCGCCCGCCGGGGGCGCGCCGCGCCCGCTGCCGCCGCCAGAAGCGGCAGGCCGAGGAGGATCAGGAACCCGACATGGACCCCGCGGACGATCTGGCTCGGCAGGTTGAGCACATGGGCCGCGGTGGCGAGTTGGAAGATCGAGAACGCGACGGCGATCCAGAACAGCAGTCGCCCTTCGAGATCGCGTCCAAAATCGGCCGCCAGCGCATCATGCGAGGTTGCCGGGTTCGGCGCGGCCAAGTCTCCTCCGGCCGCGCCGCCGGTCGAGGTCAAATCACACCCGATTCCTTGTAGAACTTCTCGGCGCCCGGATGAAGCGGGATGGGCATGTCCTTCGGCCCGTCCGCCAGCTTGATGTCCGCCGCCGCCTTGTGCGCGGCGGTCATGTCGGCCAGGTTGTCGAACAGCAGCTTGGTCATCTGGTAGCCGAGGTCTTCCGAGACTCCCTCGCGCGTCACCAGGAAGTTGATCACCGCCGCGGTGGTCACGTCCTCGCTCTGCCCGTCATAGGTGTTGGCCGGAATGACGCGCGTGACATAGGGCGCGCCGAGCTTCGCCGTCACCTCCTCCGGCACCGCCACCATCTGGATTGGCAGCGAAGTCGAAAGATCGCGGATCGAGGCGACGCCCAGGCCCGCCGATTGCAGCGTCGCGTCGAGCTGGCGGTTCTTGATCAGCTCCACGGATTCGCCGAAAGGCAGATACTCGACGGTGCCGAGATCGTCATAGGAGAGCCCCGCGGCGCCGAGGATGGCGCGCGCGTTGAGCTCGGTCCCCGATTTCGGCGCGCCGACCGAAAGCCCCTTGCCCTTCAGGTCGGCCAGCGTCTTGATGCCGGAGTCCTTCGAGGCGACGATCTGGATGAAGTTCGGATAGATGGCGGCGATGCCGCGCAGCTTGTCGAGCTTCTGCTTGAACCCGGCCTCGGCATCGCCCTCCCAGCCAAGCTTGACCGAATCCCCGAGCGCGAAGGCAATCTCGCCCTTCTCGTCCTGCAGCAGGTTCAAGTTCTCGACCGAGGCCTTGGTGGCCTGCACCTGGGTGCGCACATCGGGAATCTTGTCGCTATAGATCTTGGAGAGCGCGACGCCCAGCGGATAATAGACGCCGCTGGTGCCGCCGGTCAGCACATTGACGAACTCCGCCGCCCGGGCTGGAAACACGCGACCGGCTGCAAGCAGGCCGGCGGCGCCGGCGAGGATATGGCGACGACTCAATCTCATCATCTCTACCTCCCAATATGCTGATCTTCAGGCGCCCGACCACCCGGCCTGTGCTGCGCCGCAGCAGAAGCACACCGATCGATATGGCCTGGGCGAGAGTATCAAATCATCGCCCGATTTCCAGCGTCCACCCCTCCGCATTTGGTCGGTAGCGCGAGAGAGTCACGATCGGCGCGCAGGCCTTACAGAGTCGCCTGCCCAGCGACCGCCGCGCTGGCCGCCTGTGCTGCTCGGATCGCCCGGTCGGCCATCGCTGCGACCTCTTCCCGAGACCGCGTCACTTGCGCGACGCCCTGTTGCTGTGCCGCCATCGCGGCGGCCACCGCAACGCGGATCGCGGTCTGCGGGTCATCCATTCCCGGCAGGATGCGATCTGGCCGCAGCCCCAGCTCGACGCCGTAATCCGCCAGCGCCGTCGCCGCGGCGACCGCCATGTCGTCGGTGATGGCGCGGCTGCGCACGTCGAGCACGCCGCGAAACATGCCGGGGAAGACCAGCGAGTTGTTCACCTGGTTCGGGAAGTCGCCGCGCCCGGTGGCGACGATCGCCGCACCCGCCGCATGCGCCTCCTGCGGCCAGATCTCCGGCACCGGATTGGCGCAGGCGAAGACGATGCCGCGCGGCGCCATGCGTGCGATCCAATCGGGCTGGATGATGCCCGGACCGGGCGTCGAGAAGGCAAGGCAGACATCCGCCCCGGCAAGCGCCTCGGCGATGCCGCCGGTCCGGCAATCGGCGTTCGACTCCCGGCAGATGCACCATTTCTCGGGAAACGCCGATTGGCTGGCGTCGAGATCGCCGCGTCCTGGATGCAGGATGCCGCCGCGGTCGCAGGCGACGATCGCGCCCGGCTGCACGCCATAGGCGGTCAGCAGGCGATAGGTGGCGACATTGGCGGCGCCGATGCCGATCATGGCGATGCGGGCGTTCCCGAGCGCACGCCCGGTCGCGCGCAGGGCGTTGAGCAGCCCGGCCAGCACCACCGTCGCCGTGCCCTGCTGGTCATCGTGCCAGATCGGGATCGGCAGGCGATCGCGCAGGGCCTCCAGGACCCGAAAGCACTTGGGCTGCGCGATGTCCTCCAGGTTGATGCCGCCGAAGGACGGCGCCAGCCATTCGACCGCACGGACCAGATCCTCGGCGCTCTTGGTAGCCAGGCACAGCGCCACGGCATCGACGCCGCCGAGATACTTGAACAGCAGGCTCTTGCCTTCCATGACCGGCAGGCCCGCCTCGGGTCCGATGTCGCCCAGACCAAGCACCCGAGACCCATCGGAGACCACGGCGACCAGGTTGCCCTTATTGGTGTAGTCGTAGACGCTGTCGGGCGCGGCCTTGATCGCCCGGCAGGGCTCCGCCACGCCCGGCGTGTACCAGAAGCCGAAATCCGCCGGCCCGCGGACCGGGCATTTCAGGGCTGTCTGCATCTTGCCGCGATAGAGCCGGTGCAGCCGCAGCGCTTCGCTGGTGGACGCGTTCTGCCGTTCCGTCGCCATGCCGCCACCCCCGCACTGCCGTCCCAAATGCCGCACCGTCAGGCAGATCATTGCCCTGGGTCAAGGCCACCTGTCAGAATGCCTCCCAGGGTTCACGGCAGCGCTCGGGGAGAGCCGATGCCCTTCGCGACCATCGTCAAGACACCTGAGGTCTCCGGCCCCGCCCCACGGATGTCGGATTATGGCCAGGCACGGGCCGGCTTTTCCTGGGCGGACGCGCGCGGACAGCTCGCAGGCTTGCCGGGCGGTGGTCTCAACATCGGCTTCGAAGCGGTCGACCGGCACGTGCTCGCCGGCACGGGTGACAAGCTGGCCCTGCGCTGGCTTGGCAAGGATGGCCGCACCGAGGACTACACCTATGTCCGGCTGCGCGACGAGACCAACCGCTTCGCCAGTCTCCTTGCGAAGCTCGGCGTGACACCAGGCGAGCGTGTCTTCACCCTGCTCGGCCGCCAACCCGCCCTGTATATCGCCGCGCTCGGCACGCTGAAGGCCGGCTGCGTGTTCTCGCCCCTCTTCTCCGCCTTCGGGCCGGAGCCGATCGAAACCCGCATGACCAAGGGGGATGGTCGCGTCCTGGTGACGACCGAAGCGCTCTATCGCAAGAAGGTCGCCCCGGTGCGCGAAAGGTTGCCCGGCCTGCGCCATGTCCTGTTGGTCGGCGAACGCACGGCGCAGGCGCCGGCCGGATCGCTGGATCTCGC
>JAEUKU010000224.1 GCA_016794075.1 Rhodospirillaceae bacterium | reverse complement strand
GGCGCCTATCAGGACTTCCTGGCCCGCGACCGCCATCCGCTGGTGGCGCTGTTCGTCGATCTGCCGGCGGAGGAGGTCGACGTCAACGTGCATCCCGCCAAGGCCGAGGTGCGCTTCCGCGATGCAGCCCTTGTGCGCGGGCTGATCGTGACCGCGATTCGCCACGCGCTGGCCGCCGCGGGGCACCGCGCCTCGACGACCGTGGCGGCGGAGACTTTGTCCTCTTTCGGTGTGCCGCAACAACTCTCGACGCCGGCCGCATCCTGGCACGGCTTTCCTTCCTCCGCGCCGCGTTCGAGTCCCGCTTTGGCGGCGCAGGCGCTGGCCGCCTTCGCGCCGCTGGCGCCGGAGCTCGACCGCCCCAGCGCGCGCGTGGACGAGGCAGTCGAGGCCGCAGATTCCAATCCGCTGGGGGCC
Organism: Rhodospirillaceae bacterium; assembly: GCA_016794075.1. Taxonomy (GTDB): domain Bacteria; phylum Pseudomonadota; class Alphaproteobacteria; order Dongiales; family Dongiaceae; genus Dongia_A. The sequence continues at coordinate 11,393 of JAEUKU010000224.1, read as the reverse complement.
GCCCGCGCCCAGGTGCACGAGACCTACATCGTCGCCCAGACCGCCGACGGCATTGTCATCGTCGACCAGCACGCCGCGCATGAGCGCCTGGTCTATGAGCGGATGAAGGCGGCCCTGGCCTCAGGCGGGGTCGCCCGCCAGGCACTCTTGATTCCCGAGGTCGTCGAACTGGACGGCCCCAGCGCCGAGCGGCTTGCCGCCCGCGCGCCGGAGCTGGCCGAGCTCGGCCTGGTGATCGAGGCCTTCGGCAGCGGCGCCATCGTGGTGCGCGAGGTGCCGGCGCTGCTCGGCCAGAGCGACGTGCGTGGCCTGATCCAGGATTTGGCGGACGAGCTGGCCGAACTGGGCGATGCCCTCTCCTTGAAGGAGCGGCTGCAGGAGGTCTGCTCGACCATGGCCTGCCACGGCTCGGTCCGCGCCGGCCGCCGCCTGACCCAGGCGGAGATGGATGCGCTGCTGCGCCAGATGGAAGCGACGCCGTATTCCGGCCAGTGCAACCACGGCCGACCCACATATGTCGAACTGAAGCTCGCCGATATCGAGCGGCTGTTCGGTCGGCGCTGAGGGCTCATGCCGGCTGACCGCTTCGCCTGGGCGGCGGAATCGCTCGATGTGGGGCCTTCCGATGCGATTCTCGAGATCGGCTGTGGCCATGGCTTGGCGGTGCCGCTGGTCGCCCGGCAGCTCGCGCGCGGAAAGCTGCTGGCGGTCGACAAGTCGCCAAAGATGATTGCGCTTGCCGCCAAGCGGAACCAGGCGCTGGTGAAGAGCGGCAAGGTCGCCTTCGAGGTTGCGGCGGTCGAGGACATGGCGGGCGATCGGCGGCGCTTCTCCAGGGTCTTCGCCATCAACGTCAACCTGTTCTGGACCGATCCGTCGGCCGGTTTCGGCGCGGTCACCAATTTACTGCGTCCGCGCGGTTGGCTCTATCTCTTCTACCAGCCGCCGAGCGGCGCGCAGATCGACCGGATCGCCGGAATCCTGTCGAGCAGCCTGAAGCGGCATGGCTTCGTCCATCGACGCGTTCTGGTCGAAGCCGCGAGCCTGCTGTGCGTGCGGGCGGCCGCCCCGGCGGAAAAGTGAAAGTAATGATGTCCGACACCGTTCGGCTCGAAGCGCCGCAAATGGCGAGGGCAATGAAGGCGGACAGAGAATCGAGCGAGGCCGGATCGCCGGCAGCCGCACCGGCAACCGATTGGAACTCTAACCCGCGTATTGGGAGACAAAGATGGAATATCGCCTGCTCGGCCGCTCCGGCCTCAAAGTCTCGGTCCTTACCCTCGGCACCATGACCTTCGGCGGCGCCGGGTTCTTCGCCAAGACGGGCTCGTCCGACGTGGCGGAGGCGCGACGCTTGATCGACATCTGCCGCGATGCCGGAATCAACCTGCTCGACACGGCGAACGTCTATTCCAAAGGCCTGTCGGAGGAGATCTGCGGCGAAGCGCTGGATGGCGCGCGCCAGGACATGATGGTCGCGACCAAGGCGCGCTTCCCGATGGGCGACGGGCCGAACGACCGCGGCCTGTCGCGCCGGCACCTGATCAGCGAATGCGAAGCGAGCTTGCGCCGGCTGCGCCGCGACTGGATCGACCTCTACCAGCTGCATCAATGGGACGGCCAGACGCCGCTGGAGGAGACGATGGAGGCGCTCGATACCCTGCAGCGCGCGGGCAAGGTGCGCTATGTCGGCTGCTCGAATTTCTCCGGCTGGCACGTCATGAAGGCGCTCGGCATTTCCGAGCGCGCGGGCAGCGCGCGGCTGGTCAGCCAGCAGATCTACTATTCGCTCCAGGGGCGCGAGGCGGAATACGAGCTGCTGCCGCTCTCGCTCGACCAGGGGCTGGGCGTGCTGGTGTGGAGCCCGCTTGCCGGCGGGTTGCTGACCGGCAAATACCGCCGCGGCCAGCGGCAGCCGGCGAGCGGCCGGCACCTGCAGAACTGGGGCGAGCCGCCGATCTATGATGAGGCCAAGCTCTACGACACCATCGAGGTGCTGGTGGCGATCGCTGCGTCGCGCAACGTGCCGGCGGCGCAGGTCGCCATGGCCTGGTCGCTCGCCCGCCCGGCCATCACCTCGCTGGTCATCGGCGCCCGCGACGAGGCGCAGCTGAAGGCCAATCTCCCCGCCGTGGATCTCAAGCTGACGGCGGAGGAGCGCGCAAAACTGGATGCGGTCAGCGCGCCCACGCTGATCTATCCCTACTGGCACCAGGCCAGCACCGCGCGGGACCGGCTGGGTGCCGCCGATCTCGCGCTGCTGGAACCCTTCGTGCGCGGGGAGGCGCGGTTCTAGAGGTCGTTCTTCAACACTCAGCCGTCATGGTCGTGCTTGGCACGACCATCCACGAGTTTGCCTGCCGCAGACCGACCTTTGCCCGAAGAGACTCGTGGATGGTCGGACTAAGTCCGACCATGACGACAGGGTGCAGGAGTCCGGCTACTTCTTCGCATCCTCGTATTTGAACGAGACCTTGACCTTGGTGCGGAAGGCTTCGACCTTGCCGTTGTTCATCACCAGATCCTGCTCGACGACCTCGGCCACGCGCAGGTCGCGCAGCGTCTTGCCGGCGCGCTTCAGCGCGGCGACCGCCGCCTTCTCCCAGGATTCGGTGCTGGTGCCGATGAGCTCGATGACCTTGTAGACGCTCTCTGCCATGTGCGACTCCCTGATTTCAACGAGTGCAAGGGAAAGGCGGTAATCCGCCAGTGGCGGCAGGGTCAGGCTACACCCACCCGAGAAGGACGCAAGGGCAATAGCGGCGGATCAGTCGATCGGGTCCGGCAGCATCTTGCCGGCTTGGATCTCTTCCTTGCGCTTGGCGACATAGGCGGTGAGCGCCTCGCGCCGGCCTTCGTCCATCGGCGGCGCCTCGTAGCTGCGCAGCAGCTCCTTCCAGATCAGATTGGCGCGCTCGGTGCCGGTCTTGCCGCCGGCATTCTGCCAGGTCTGGTAGTTGCGCCAGTCGGAGAGCATCGGCTCGTAGAAGGCATGCTCGAAGCGTTCCAGCGTGTGACCGACGCCAAAGAAATGCCCGCCGGGGCCGACCTCGGCAATGGCGCCCAGCGCCATCTCCGCTTCGTCGACCGCGATGGGCTTGAGGAACTCGCGCATGCCCTGCAAGAGCTCGGCGTCCAGGACGAGCTTCTCGAAGGAGGCGGTGAGGCCGCCTTCCATCCAGCCCGCCGCGTGCTCGATGAGGTTGACTCCGCCCATGATGGCGCCCCACAGCGACATCATGGATTCATAGGACGCCTGGACGTCGACGATGTTGGAGGCGGTGACGTTGCTGGAGCGGTAGGGGATGTTGAGCCGCCGCGCCAATTGCCCGCCGGCCATGGCGGCCTTGGTGTATTCCGGCGTGCCGAAGGCGGGTGCGCCCGAGCGCATGTCGACATTCGAGGTGAAGCCGCCATAGAGCACGGGGACACCCGGCTCGTTGATCTGCGAGAGCGCCAGCATGGCCAGCGCCTCGGCGTGCTGCTGGGTGAGGGCGCCGGCCAAGGTCACCGGGCTCATGGCGCCGGAGAGGGTGAAGGGTGTCATCGCCAAAGGCTGGCCGGCCTTGCCCATGGCGAGCAGCGCCTCGCACATCGGGACATCGAGGCGCAAGGGCGAGTTGGAATTGATGATGGTGAGGGTGATCGGCGTCGCCTTCATCTCGGCGCGGCTGAGGCCATAGGCGATGCCGCCCATGTTGACCGCGTCCTCTGCACGGTAGGCGCCGAGCGCCCAGCATTGCCAGGTCTTGTCCGAGGTGGTGATCGCTGCCTCGTAGAAGTCGAGATGCCGCGTGTCGGCCGGCAGATCGGTCGGCTCGATCGGGCAACCGCCTTCCTGATGCAGCACGTTCAGCTGATGCACGACCTTCAGATAGTCGCACATGTCGGCATAGGTGCCGGGCCTTTTTCCCCGGTCGCAATCATGGGCGAAGGCCGGTCCGCCGGTGGCCGCGAAGATCATCTCGCCTTTGCCGATGCCGATGTCATAGGCGCGGTTGCGCGCCTGCATCTCGAAGCTCGCCGGCGCCTTGGCGATCGCGCCCTCGACCAGCTCCGGGTCGAGGCGCACGCGATCATTGGCGAGGTCGACCTCCGCGCCGGCCGCCTTCAGGATCCTGCGCGCCGGCTCCTGCATCACCTCGATGCCGGTTTCGCGCAGCAGCTTCAGGGCGGCGCGGTGGATCGCCTCGATATGGTCGGCGCTCAGCACCTCGATCGGCTTGTAGCGGTTGTAGACGCGGGCGAAGGGCAATTGCCGCACGCCGACCTGCGGCACGCGGCGTTCGCGCCGACGCGGCGTCATGGCGGGGTTGGGGGCGGCCTCGGTCATCGCGGCACCTCCATCAAGGAACGAAAACCAGCTCGCGGCGATAGGGCATCTGGTCGGGATCGATCGCCTCGCCGAATTCGCGGGCGAAGCGATGGCCGGCATAGGTGGCGTGCACCACGGCGCCCGGCGCCTGGGCATCGCCGATCAGCGCGAGGGTCTTGATGCCGGCGGCGTCACGCGCTGGATCGTCTTTCAGCGCGCGGTAGAGCGCATCATTGGGCGCGCGGCCGGTGACGTTCAGCAGCGTGGCGGCTTCGACCACGCGCGTGCGGCCGGTGTAGATGCAGGCGAGCGTCGCCGCACCCGCCCGCCAGCCCTCCAGGCGATGCGTGACGATGAGCTCGAGGCCCAGCGACAGCAGCTTCGCCTGCACCTTGAACTGCTCGTCGGTCATCGTCGCCCAGGACGAGACTTCGAGCGCCGGCGTCGCCAGGGTGACGCGGTGGCCGGCCTTCAACAGCACTTCGGCGAGCACGCCGCCCATGTAGTAATGGTCGTCGTCGTAGATCAGCACCGGCCCTTCGACCGTGGCGCCGGCCATCACGTCTTCGGGCGTCAGCACGCTTGGCGCCTCGGTGCCGGGCACCGCGAAATGGGCGTTGAAGCCGATGCCGTCGCGCCGCCAGGTGGCGCCGGTGGCGATCACCACATGGGGATAGCCCATCTCCAGGACCTGCTCCTTGTCGAGCCGCGATTCACGGAAGATCTCGATGTTGGCGAGCTTGGCGATCTGGCTCAGGCGCCAGTCGCGCACGCGGGCATAGGTGGCGAGGCCCGGCAGGCGCGATTCGCGGTTGATGCGCCCGCCGAGGTCGCGCCCGGCTTCGGCCAGCGCCACGCGATAGCCGCGCCGGCCGAGCGACAGCGCGCATTCGAGGCCGGCGGGCCCGCCGCCCACCACCAGCACGCTATCGTCCTTGTACCCGCCGGCCGGCGCGATGCGCTCCGGGTGCCAATCGCGACGGTATTCCTCGCCCATGGTCGGGTTCTGGGTGCACCGAATCGGCGCGCCCATGTTGTTGGAGCTGCGGCAGATGTTGCAGCCGATGCATTCGCGGATGTCCTCCTCGCGGCCTTCGGCGATCTTGGCGGGCAGGAACGGGTCGGCGATGGAGGGCCGCGCCGCGCCGATGAAATCGGCGATGCCGCGCTTCACCAGGCTCGCCATCGCATCGGGCGAGGTGAAGCGGCCGACGCTCACCACCGGCTTGGTGGTCAGCTGCTTCACGAAGCCGACATATGTCTCCTGGTGCCCCTCCTCGCCGAAGCGGGCGGACATGGAATCGTTCTCGACATAGGAGACGTTGACGTCCCACAGGTCGGGCAGCTCGGCCAGCAGCTCGACGACCGCGCGACCCTCGTTCTCCGCCGTCACACCGTGCGGGCCGAGCAACTCGTCCATCGCCAGGCGCACGGCGACGGCGCAGGTGTCGCCGACGGCATCCTTGGTCTCCACGATCATCTCGCGCAGCAGCCGCGCGCGGTTCTCGATTCCGCCGCCATATTCGTCACCGCGCTGGTTCCAGCGCCGGGTGATGAACTGGAACGGCAGATAGCCGTGGCCGGCATAGACATAGACAAGGTCGAAGCCGGCGCACTTGGCGCGCTTGGCCGCCTGTACCTGCCAGCGGCGCAGGTTGCGGATGTCCTCGCGGTCCATCGCCCTGGTCTGCTGCGGATAGATGCCATGCTGGTGCGAGCCGGAGGGCGACAGCGCGATCTCGCGCGAGGTGCGGTTCTGCGCGTGGTTGCCGCCGTGCCAGAGCTCGACGCCGGCCAGCGCGCCATGGCGGTGGATCGCCTCGACGGTCTGCGCCTGGATCTTCACGTCGCGCTCGTCCCACAGCGAGCAGAAGCGGAACGGCGCATCGTCGGCCGACCAGTGCATGGAGCAGTATTCGGTGTTCACCACCGCCCAGCCGCCCTCGGCCTTGATCTCGCGCAGGCGCGAAACCGAATGCGGCAGGTCGAAGCCCATGCCGGTGCAATGGGGCACCTGGTAGAAGCGGTTGCGCGCGGTCAGCGGTCCGATGCGGACCGGCTCGAACAGGATGTCGTAGCGGGGATTGCGCCCCATCTGCCCTCTCCCCAGGCTGGCGCTCAAGCTGTATACAGCCTAGGCAACCATGTCAATTCATTGGAATTTCTGGGACTGAAGGCCGCCCCGACGAACCGATGTCCGACGGGGCGATGTCCAGGGCGCTGACGAGGCCGCTGCCGATATAGGGCGCGAAGGCCTTGGCGGAGACCACGATGCCGATCGAATCCCCGGTCGTCGGGTGCTCGGTGAAGCCGACGGTGAGGCCGATCAACTCCGGCCCATCGCCGTTGACGATCGCCACCGGCCCGCCGCTGTCGCCGAGGCGCACGATGCAATTGGTGGCGAAGAACAGGTCGCCCTCGGTCAACCCTTCCGGATCCGGCGGCAGCAGGCCGCAGCGCTCATGTAGCCGCAGCCGGTCCTTGGCGCCCTGGCCATAGCCGGCGGAATAGAAGCGGGCGCCCTTGGCGATCTCGGCCCGCGCCTGGGCGGCGGAGAGCGGCGCGACCTTGATCGGCGCCAAGGGCAGCGGCGGCGTGATCTGCACCAGCGCCCAATCCAGCTGCGCCTGGTCCTTGTGAATCGTGCCCGGCGTCACCTCGCCGCCCTGGCCGAAGATCGCCACGCCGCGCGCCGCCTCTCCCGGCGTGGTGCTGGGCGTGAAGCGGAGGCGCGCCGGGTCCACGGCGATGCCGTCCGGGTGCAGGCAATGCGACGCGGTCACGATCAGGTCGCGGCGCACCAGCACGGCGGTGCAGATCTGCGCCGAGCCGGCGATTTCCAGGCTGCCGATGGCGGCCTGCCAATCGGGCGCGGGTGCCGGCGGCGGCGCCGGCGGCCGCACCGCGCACCCGGCCAGCAGGGCACAGAGCGCGGCGATGGCAAGCCCGGGCCGGGCACCATGGCGGCGCAGGCGCGCGAAGCGCCGCTGCCGGGTCGGAGGTGTCGACGGACCGAGCGGGGTCATCCCCATTGACGCCACCTTGATGTGCCCCAAGCGCCCCCCCGACCGGTCAGGGACGCGCGCTGGTGGCGAGCTGCAACTGATCGGCGAAGGCCTTGGCGCCGACGGCCAGGCTCACCGCGCCGTCCGGCCGGCGCCAATAGCCGGACACCACGGCGATCAGCCGGCGGCCCTTGGCCGGATCGTTGATCAGGATCGGCCCGCCGCTGTCGCCCTTGATCACCGGGCAGGTGGTGATGACCAGCCGGTCGCCGGAATCCTTGACCAGTTCCTGCCATTCGCGGATCAGGGTGCATTCCTCGGTCCGGTGCAGCCGCTGGGCGATGGTGACGCCATAGCTGCCATAGCCGAAGTTGGAGAGCGTCTGGCCGGCCTGGATGCGGCGGGCGATCTCGGCAATCGTGATCGCCTCGACCGGGATCGGCTCGACACCGGCGACCGGCGCTTCCAGGCGCAGCACCGCCCAGTCGACCTCGGTCGGCGTCTCCTCCGGCTTCTCGGGGTCCATCTTGTTGGCGCCGAGGCCGACGATCTCGGCCACCCGCACCGAGGGCAGGCGCTGGGCCCCGACATTGGGCGTGAACTGCATGGCGTTGGCCGGCAGCTGCTTGCCCCGCGGGAACAGGCAATGGGCGGCGGTGACGATCACGTCCGGCGCCACCAGGGTGGCGGTGCAGGAGGCCGATTCGGCCCGTGCGTCGAGCCGCCCGATGGCGGCGGTCCAGGGGATCGGGCCGCTCGGCTGCGGCGGCGGCTTGACCGCCTGGGCGCAGCCCGCGAGGGCGAGGCAGGCCAGCAGAATGCCGATTTCCGCGGCACGGCCGCGCCGGTTCGACGACCGGGCTCGGCGGAATAACGTCTCAGGCACCTGGCGACCTCGCCCTTCGGGGAGCAGCCAGGGATTCTCAGCGGTTTCCCCCATCCCGTGTCAAGGCGGCAGAATGATGGGAGGTCGCGACGGCCCGCAGCCAGGCAGGATGTGCCGACCAACATGGCGCGGAAACAGCATATATACAGCCACCCTGAAACTGCTCTAGACAGGCTCCGCGAGGCTCGCTTTGGTGCGATTCCTCGGGCACGGCGGAGCGAAGCGGTCAGGGCAGATGCAGACACGGCGCGGCGGCATTCTGGTGGCGTTGGACACGACCGATCTCGCGCGGGCGCGCGACTGGGCGCGCGCCACGGCGGGTGCGGTGGCCGGTGTCAAGCTGGGCCTGGAATTCTTCACCGCCCAGGGTCCGGAAGGGGTCCGTCAGGTGGCCGAAACCGGCGCGCCGGTGTTCCTCGATCTGAAGTTCCATGACATCCCCAACACGGTGGCGGGCGCCATCCGCGGCGTGGCGCCGCTCCGCCCGGCGATCGTCAACGTGCATGCGGCGGGCGGCAGTGTGATGATGCGTGCGGCGCTCGACGCGGCGCGGGACGCGGCGGCGCAGCTCGGCGTGGCGCCGCCCAAGGTCATCGCCGTCACCGTGCTGACCAGCCTCGGCGACGACGACCTGGCGGCGGTGGGACAGCCGCACAAGGCGGAAGACCAGGTGCGGCGCCTGGCGGCGCTGACCCAGGAATCCGGCCTCGACGGCGTTGTGTGTTCGCCGCGGGAGATTGCGCAGCTGCGGCGCGACCTTGGCGCGGATTTCCTGCTGGTGACCCCGGGAGTGCGGCCCGGCTGGGCCGCTGCCGGCGACCAGAAGCGGGTGATGGCGCCGGGCGAGGCGGCGGCGGCCGGGGCGGATTACCTGGTCATCGGCCGGCCGATCACCGCGGCCGCCGATCCGGCGGCGGCGGTGCGGCGCATCGCGCAAGAGATCACCGGCGCGGCGGCGTGAGGCGAATCATGCAACCGCGTCGCCAGACCCTGCCCATCCTGCTGCTGGTCAAGACGGCGTTCCAGCTGTTCTGGCAGCAGCGCGACGACGCGTTGCGCCTGGGCCTGATCCCGACCCTGCTGGTGTTCGGCGGCTTCCTCTACGGCGCGGATGCGCTGATGGTGTTCCTGGCCACCGCGCCCGAGGCGGCGATGAGCGAGCTGCAGGCCGCATATGCGCCGCGCGCCATGGTGTTGAGCCTCCTGGTGCTCGTCGCCATCTGCCTAGTCACGGTGAACTGGCTGCGCTTCCTGCTGCTCGGGCCGATGGGGGCCGTCGGCGTAGGTCTCACCATCGGCCGGCCGCATGTCGGCTTTCTGGGCGCGACGCTGGTGATCGGCCTCGCCTTCATGGCGGCGCTGACGGCGTGCGGCTTCGTGCTCGGGCTGCTGCCGCCGGCGGCCGCGCTGCTGGGCAACCTGGTCGCCATCGCCGCGGCGATGGTGACGGCGATGCGCTTCGTGCCCTTCCTGGTCGGCAAGGCGATCGGCCAGCCGCTCACGCTCGGGCAATCCTGGGCCGTATCGCGCGGCAACGCCATGCCGATCGCCATCAGCCTGGTGCTCGCGCAGCTGCCGTTCCTCGTCGGCCTGACGCTGCTGCAGCAGATCCTGGACCTGATCGGCTTCTCCAGCCTGGCGCCGGCCGGCACCTTGTTCATTGTCTCGGTGGTGCAGGTCGCCGACTGGATCGTCCAGGCCGGTGTGCTGGCGACCGCCTACCGCCACATCGTCGGCGTCCGGGTCTGACATGGCGGTCATCGCGAAGATCTGCGGCCTCAAGACCGCGGAGACGGTTGACGCGGCTGTCGCCCACGGGGCCGGGCTGGTCGGCTTCAACTTCTATCCCCGCTCGCCGCGCGCAATCGGGCCGGCCCAGGCGAAGCTGCTGGGCCAGCGGGTGCCGGCCGCGGTCCTGAAGGTCGGGCTTTTCGTCGACGATGGCGATGCGCGCATCGCGGAGATTCTCGCCGGCTGCGCGCTCGATGTACTGCAGCTGCACGGACACGAGACGCCGGACCGCGTGGCGGAGATCCGCGCTAGGTTCGGCAAGCCGGTGATCAAGGTGCTCTCCGTCAGCGGCGCCGGCGATCTCGACCCGTCCGGTTCCTATGCACCTGTCGTCGACTACCTGATGTTCGATGCCAAGCCGCCCAAGACGATGGCGGGGGCGCTGCCCGGCGGCAACGCGCTCAGTTTCGACTGGACGCTCCTGGCGGGCCGCAGCTTCGGCAAGCCCTGGCTCCTGGCCGGCGGATTGACCCCGGACAATGTGGCCGAGGCGGTGCGCATGACCGGGGCGCCGATGGTCGATGTCTCATCCGGGGTCGAGGATCGTCCCGGCGAGAAGAACGTCAGCAAAATCAAAGCCTTCCTCGACGCCGTCAAGCGCCTTTAGGTCGCCGGCAGGAGAGCCGCGAGGCTTTGACCTTTGGCATCGCCTATGGTTGATTGCAGCCGATTTCACCAGCCGGGACCCGATCCGTGACCGCCTCCGCACAGCCCATCCGCAATTCCTATCGCACCGGCCCGGACGAGTTCGGCCGGTTCGGGATATTCGGCGGCCGCTTCGTCGCCGAAACCCTGATGCCGCTGATCCTGGAGGTGGAGAAGGCCTATGGCGCGGCGAAAAAAGACGCGTCCTTCGAATCGGAGCTCGAATATTTCCGCAAGCACTATATCGGCCGCCCCAGTCCGCTCTATTTCGCCGAGCGCCTGACCCGGCATTTCGGCGGCGCCAAGATCTATCTGAAGCGCGACGAGCTCAACCACACCGGCTCGCACAAGATCAACAACTGCATGGGTCAGATCCTGCTGGCCCGGCGCATGGGCAAGACCCGCATCATCGCCGAGACCGGCGCCGGCCAGCATGGCGTGGCGACGGCGACGGTCTGCGCGCTGTTCAACCTGCCCTGCACCGTCTACATGGGCGCCACCGACATGGCGCGGCAGCAGCCCAACGTGTTCCGCATGAAGCTGCTGGGCGCCGAGGTGATCCCGGTCCATTCCGGCACCGCGACCTTGAAGGACGCGATGAACGAGGCTTTGCGCGACTGGGTCGCCAATGTCGAGAACACCTTCTACATCATCGGGACGGTCGCCGGCCCGCATCCCTATCCGGCCATGGTGCGCGACTTCCAGTCGGTGATCGGCAACGAGGTGCGCGAGCAGATGATGGAGGCCGAGG
>JAEUKU010000199.1 GCA_016794075.1 Rhodospirillaceae bacterium | reverse complement strand
GTCTCGATGCCGAGCGACAGCGGAATGACGTCGAGCAGCAAGGTGTCGCTGCCGCGGGTCAGCGCCTTGGCCTGCAGCGCGGCGCCGATCGCCACCACTTCGTCGGGATTGATGTCGGACAGCGGCGGCTTGCCGAAGAACTCCTCGACCTTGCGCCGCACCGCCGGCACGCGGGTCGAGCCGCCGACCAGCACGACGCCCTGCACCTCTTTCGGCGCGGCACCGGCATCGCTCAGTACCTGGCGGCAGGCCTGGATGGTGCGCTGGATCAAGGGGGCGATCATAGCCTCGAACTCTACGCGCCCGATCTCCAGCTCAAACTTGCGGCCACCCAGGGTCACGGCCAGCTGCGCGCGCTCGGAACCGGTCAGCGCCTCCTTCGCCGCGCGCGCCGCCAGCAGCAAGGAAGCCGCGCCAGCGGAATCGAGGTTGGATATGCCGGCCTGCTTGATGGCCCATTCGGCCAAGACATGATCGAAATCGTCGCCGCCCAGCGCCGCGTCGCCGCCGGTGGCCAGCACCTGGAACACGCCCTTCTGCAGGCGCAGGAGCGAGATGTCGAAGGTGCCGCCGCCGAGATCGTAGATCGCGTAGACGCCTTCGGCGCCGCTGTCGAGGCCGTAGGCCAGCGCCGCGGCCGTCGGCTCATTGACCAGGCGCAGAACGTCGAGCCCGGCGAGCTTGGCCGCGTCCTTGGTGGCGCCGCGCGCGGCGTCGTCGAAATAGGCCGGCACGGTGACGACGGCCTGGGTCACGTCGAGGCCGAGCGCCGCCTCGGCGCGCGCCTTCACCGCCTTCAGGATCTCGGCCGAGATTTCGATCGGCGTCACCGAGCGTCCGGCGATGTCGAGCCGCACCATGCCGACGGATTCGCCCGTGGCGGCGATCTTGTACGGCAGCACGCCGGCCAGCGCCTTCACGTCATGGATGCCGCGCCCCATCAGGCGCTTGATCGAGCCGACGACGCGATGCGGATGCTTGGCGCGCAAGGCCTGCGCGGCGCGGCCGACCACCACGCGATCCTCCAGCAGCGCCACGACCGAGGGGATCAGCCCGTCGCCGGCCGGATCGCGCAGCACTTCCGGCTGCTCGCCATCGACCACGGCGACCACCGTGTTGGTGGTGCCGAGGTCGATGCCGATGGCGGTGCCGCGCTCGCGCGCATGCGGTTCCGGCGTCTCGCCCGGTTCATGGATCTGCAGCAGCATGCCTAGTTCTGTTCCAGCGCAACCCGGCGGGCGCGCGTTTCCTCGAGATACTTGCGAAGATATTTAAGTTTGGTGGTGAGCCGGTTGGCGAGCGGCAGATCGTCGCGCGCGAAAGCCTTGGCGAGCTCGGACAGGATGTTGAGCGCATCAGCGCCGGCCTTGACCTGCAGCGCCTCGACGGCGGCGACGGAACCTGCCTCGCCCAGCGCCTCGCGCGCCTCCATCGCTTCCATGAGGAGTTCGGGGTCGCGCATGGTCTCGTCCTTGTCGATTGCCGCGCCGAGGCCCTTGAGGCCGAGCAGATAGGCGGCGCGGCGCAAAGGATCCTTCAAGGTCTCGTAGGCCTCGTTCAGGCTGACCGCCTGCGCCTCGGCCAGCGCACGCTCCTTCGCCGGCTTGGCGGCGAAGCGGTCGGGGTGGATGGCGCGCTGGAAGCCGAGATAGCGCTTCTCGATCACGTCCAGGTCGATGTCGAAGGCGGGCTCGACGCCCAAGCGGCGGAAGTGATCGGCTTGGCCCGGCGGCTGGATGGCGCCGCAGGTGTGGCAGAACAGGGCCTGGCTAGCGACCGGCCCCTTGCAGGACCAGCAGGGCGCCAGGCCGAGGCCGGCGGCGCGGGTGTCTTCGATGCGGGTGGTCATCAGATCCGTGCATCCCGGCGCGCGTCAGACGTGGAAGGATTCGCCGCAGCCGCAACGACCCTTTTCATTGGGATTGCGGAAGACGAAGCCGGCCTGCAGCTTCTCCTCGACGTAGTCCATCTCGGTGCCGAGGATGAACAGGCTCGCCTTCGGATCGATCAGCACGGTGACGCCGTCCTGCTCCACCACTTCGTCCATGGCGCCCTTGGCATCGGCGAATTCGAGGGTGTAGCTCAAGCCCGAGCACCCTTTGGTCTTCACGCCGATGCGGATGCCGGCGGAGGGCTTGCCGCGCTTGTCCAGCAGCGCCTTTACCCGCTCGACCGCGGCCGGCGTCAGCACCATGGCGGCCGGCCGCGCGCGCGGGACGCGCTTCGGCTTCGCCTCCGCCGCCGGGGCTGGGGTCGTGGTTGCCGTCTCCGGAGTATGCGTGCCGCTATCCATCATGCCTACTCGGCCGCCTGGCCGCTCTGCTTTTCGTGCTTGGCGCGATAATCGTGGATCGCCGCCTTGATCGCGTCCTCGGCCAGCACCGAGCAATGGATCTTCACCGGCGGCAGCGCCAGATGCTGCGCGATCTCGGTGTTCTTGATCTGCTCGGCCTCGTCGAGCGTCTTGCCCTTGACCCATTCGGTCGCCAGCGACGACGACGCGATGGCCGAGCCGCAGCCGAAGGTCTTGAACTTCGCATCCTCGATGCGGCCGTCGGCGCCGACCTTGATCTGCAGCTTCATCACGTCGCCGCAGGCCGGCGCGCCGACCAGGCCGGTGCCGACGCTGGTGTCGCTCTTGTCCAGCGTGCCGACATTGCGCGGGTTCTCGTAATGCTCGATCAGCTTTTCGCTATAGGCCATGTTGCTTCTCCCAATTTATTCCAGTCGATCCCGGCTCAGTGCTCGGCCCATTGGATCGACTTCAGATCGATGCCTTCCTGCGCCATCTCCCACAGCGGGCTCATCTCGCGCAGGCGTTTGACCGACTGCACGATATGCTCGACCGCGTAGTCGACGTCCTGCTCGGTGGTGAACCGGCCGAGGCCGATGCGCAGCGAGGTATGCGCCAGTTCCTCCTCGACGCCCAGCGCGCGCAGCACGTAGCTCGGCTCCAGCGAGGCGGAGGTGCAGGCGGAC
>JAEUKU010000179.1 GCA_016794075.1 Rhodospirillaceae bacterium | reverse complement strand
AGCGCCTCCCGCACGGACCGATCCAGCTTCTCGACGATTTCCTCCAACTCCGCATCCGTGGCGTTGTAGGGCGGGGCGAGGATGACGGTGTCGCCTTTGACGCCGTCGACATTGCCGCCCATCGGGTAGCAGATCAGGCCGTTTGCCAGCGAGCGGGCGCGGATGCGCAGGTGCAGGGCGCGCTCGGCGGGGAAGGGCTCCTTGGTGGCGCGGTCGGCGACGAATTCCAGGCCGATGAAAAAGCCGCGGCCGCGGACGTCCCCGAGGGCGGGGAGGTCGCCCATGCGATCGGTGAGCCTGGCCTTCAGGTGGGCGCCGTCGCGCGCCACGCGCTCAACCAGATGGTCGCGGGCGATGATCCGCTGCACGGCCACGCCGGCGGCGCAGGCGAGGGTGTGGCCGGTGAAGGTGTGGCCGGTCATCGGGCCGCCGGCCTTGCGCGTCAGCAAGTCGGCCACCTTGTCGCTGTAGATCGTGGCGCCGAGCGGCACGTAGCCGCCGGCCAGGCCCTTGGCGACGGCCATGACGTCGGGAACGACACCGTCATGTTCCAGGGCGCGCCAGGTGCCGCAGCGGCCGGCGCCGCACATCACTTCATCGGCGATCAGCAGAACGCCATGGCGATCGCAGACCTCGCGCACCAGGCGCGCATATCCCTCCGGCGCCGGCACCACGCCGCCCGCGGCCCCCACTACCGGCTCGAAAATGAACCCCGCCACGTTGCGCGCGCCCAGGCGCACGATCTCCCCTTCCCCTTCATCGGCACAGAAATGCGCGACCCGGTCCGGCGAAACGCCCTCCGGCGGACGATAGGTGTTCGCCGGCGACACATGCGACGCAGAAATGAGCGCGCCCTCGAACGGCTCCCGGCGCTCCTTGAACTCGGAGACGGAGAGCGCGCCCAGCGTGTTGCCGTGCCAGGAACGCCGGCGGGCGATGAACCGCCGGCGGGAAGGTTCGTCATTCGCGCTGTGGTAATGCAGGGCCACCTTCAACGCGGATTCGACCGATTCCGATCCGCCGGTGGTGAAGATCATGTGCCCGAGGTCGGGGCCGCAGCGACGCGCGACGATCTCAGTCAGTTCCTCAAGCGGATCGCTGGTGAAGTTATAGCGATACCCGTGGGCGACGCGATCGAGCTGCTGCTTGATCGCCTCGTTCACTTCCGGATGGGCATGGCCGAGACAGAAGACGGCGGGGCCGCCGGAGCCGTCGATGTAATCCTTGCCGGTCGCGTCATACAGGCGGCTGCCCCGGCCGTAGACGATTTTCGGCAGGGCGGCGCCCGGCACTTCGCCATGGCTCGGGCTGCGGGCGGTATCCTGTTTCAAGACCATGCTGTGCCGTCCCCCATCAGATCGTCCGCATTGCTAGCGAGGTCGGCGACCGGCGTCAAACCGGCCGCCAAAGCGGAAGGCAAGGCCTTGATTCTTGTTGAATCCCGACAGGCTTTGTTTCATGGATGCGGCCATTGCGCTCGATCCGGAGGCGGGTTCCCATGCGTGTGGCCATACTCCAGCATTGTCCCGTGACACCCGCGGGCCTGGTCGGGGAAGCCGCGCTCGCCCGCGGCGCGGACCTGCAGACCCTGTTTCCCCATGGCGGCGATGACTTGCCCGCCTCGGCGGACGATCTCGACGGGCTCATCGTCCTGGGCGGTCCGATGCATGCGGGGGACGATGCCGGCTATCCCGCCTTCGCCGCCATTCTCGCGCTGATCCGCGCATGTGACGCGCAGGGCGTGCCGGTGCTCGGGCTGTGCCTCGGCGCGCAGCTCATCGCCCGCGCGTTCGGCGGCCGGGTCTACCGCTTTGGCGGCCTGGAAGTCGGATACCCGCCAGTGTTCCTGACCGATGCCGGCCGGCGCGACCCGCTGTTCCGGGGCATGGCGCCGGAGCTGCGCATCATGCAGATGCACGAGGACACCTTCGACCTGCCGCCCGACGCGGTCCTGCTGATGCGGAACGACGCCTGCACCAACCAGGCGTTCCGGATCGGTCGATCGACCTATGGGATCCAGGCGCATCCGGAAGTCACCCGGCAGGATGCGCGCAACTTTCCGCGCGACTGCTGGGCGGCGATGACCCGCCACCACGGCGCCGCGGCGGAGGCGGTGGAGCGCCGCGTGCTGGAGGAGGTCGACGCGCATTTTGAGCATGGCGCCGCATTCTGCCGCGTCATCGCCGATCGCTGGCTTGACCTGGTGGCGGCGCGCGCGGCGGGCGCCGGTTCGGGAATGGCCGCCGCTTTGGGCGCGCGCAGCTGAGCGGTTCTGTCAATGATACTGCCAGGAAATGTCCGGAGTGCTGCAGCATGATCGCGCCGCGGGCTTGATGCGGGCCGCGGGCGACCTATCTGTTGTTGCTTCTTGCTCGATCGGCGGCCACGTCGGTGTCACGGGACTGGCTGTTCGAGATCGGTTTCAAATGGGGGCATTATTCGCCGCAGGATTCGCCGTAAGAATCCTGGGGTCTTGCCATCGGCGACAGTTGTGGGGTCTGCACTGACGGAATAGCTCGTCCCCTCGGCCATGACATAGCCTGGGTCGACAGCCGAAAACCGAGCCATTACGATCCGCGACCTCCGATGGTCAGGGATCGGTGCAGCATATTAGAACGGGGTAGATCTATGACCAGTCCGGAAGCCACGCGATTTGCGACGTCCCAGTCTCCGAGTTCCCGGAGCGGGCGGCGCCGGGTCATCTGGGCCGCGATGATCGTTCTCGCCGGTGCCGCGGCCTTTGGCGTCTGGTGGCATGAGCGTGGCGCGATGTCGGCGACCGGCGCCGAACAGGCGGCGCATGGCGCACCCGGCGCGGGTGCCCCTCCGCCGGTCACCGTTTCCAAGCCGGTGGTCAAGGAGATCGTCGAGTGGGACGAATACCCGGGCCAGTTCAAGGCGGTCGATTCCATCGACGTGCGCGCGCGGGTAAGCGGCTATCTCGAGCAGATTCACTTCACCGACGGCCAGATGGTCAATCAGGGCGATTTGCTGTTCTCGATCGAGAAGCGGCCCTTCGAGATCGCGATCGAATCGGCGCAGGCCCAGCTCGCCGAGGCCAATGCGCAGCTCAGTCTCGCGAATCGCAATCTCAAGCGCTACGAGAAGATGCGCGAGGGGAACATCGTCGGCGAATCCGACTATGACGACCGGGTCGAGGCGGTGAGCGCCGCAAAGGCCGCCGTCGCCGTGGCCCAGGCGCAGTTGCGGGACGCGCAACTCGATCTCGGCTACACAGAGATCCACGCTCCCGTCACCGGGCGCATCAGCCGCCACGAGGTGAGCGCCGGCAATCTCATCACCGGGGGATATTCCGGTGACGTCACGCTGCTGACAACGATCGTGTCCGTCGATCCGATCTATTTCGACTTCGATATGAGCGAGGCCAATTACCTCGCGTACCAGCGGGCGGCCGAGCGGGGGGCCATGCCGTCGATGCGCGACAACCAGATCAAGGTCTTCGCCAAGCTGCCGGATGAGGAAGAGTGGAAGCACGAGGGCACGCTCGAGTTCCTCGACAACCAGGTGAACGAGACATCCGGCACGATCCGCGCCCGGGCGACCTTCAGCAACGCCGGGCGCACCTTCACTCCCGGGCAGTTCGCCCATGTAAGGGTGCCCGGCTCGGAACTCTATACGGCGATCCTGCTGCCGGAGAGCGCCATCGTCACCGACCAGTCGCAGAAGATCGCCCTGGTGGTTGACGCCGAAGGCACGGTCGGGGTGAAGATCCTGCGCGTGGGTCCCGGCTATGACGGGATGCGGATCATCCGCGAAGGGCTGTCGCCCGACGATACCGTGATCATCGACGGCCTGATGCGCGCCCGACCGGGGTCGAAAGTGACCCCGGAAGAGGGCACGATCGGGTCCGAGCCGCAAGCGGCGCTGGCAGAGTAGCCCAACATGAATTTCGCCCGGTTTTTCGTCGACCGCCCCATTTTCGCGGGCGTTGTGTCGATCTTCATCACGCTCATCGGCGGCATCGCGTATTTCGCCCTGCCGGTGGCGCAGTATCCGGAAATCGCGCCGCCGACGGTCGTGGTCAGTGCGCAGTATCCCGGCGCCTCAGCCGAGGTGATCAGCAACACCGTCGCGACTCCCCTCGAACAGGAGATCAATGGCGTCGACGACATGCTCTACATGCTGTCGCAGTCGACAAGCGATGGCAAACTGACCATCACCGTGACTTTCGCGTTGGGAACCGACCCGGACGAGGCCCAGGTCCTGGTGCAGAACCGGGTCTCGGCGGCCGAGCCGCGGCTGCCGGAAGAGGTTCGCCGGCTGGGCGTCACCACCCGCAAGAACTCGCCGGACTTCCTGATGGTGGCGCACCTATTCTCGCCCGACCAGTCGCGCGACCAGCTTTACATCTCCAACTATGCCACGCTGCAGCTGGTCGACGTGCTCAAGCGCATCAATGGCGTGGGCGACGTGCAGGTCTTCGGCGCGCGCGAATACGCCATGCGCATCTGGCTTGACCCCGACAAGATCGCGGCCCGCGGGTTGACGGGATCCGAGGTCGTGGCGGCCGTCCGCTCGCAGAACCTGCAAGTGGCGTCGGGCGTGCTCAACCAGCCGCCGACACCGGACCCGGGCGCGTTCCAGATGAATCTGGAGACGCTCGGCCGCCTGGTCGAGCCGCGCCAGTTCTCGAACATTGTGGTGCGGACTGGAGAGGACGGCGAGGTCACGCGGCTGCGCGACGTCGGCGAGGTCGAGCTTGGCGCCCAGGATTATGGCCTCAACGCCTATCTCGGCGAAAAGGAGGCGGTCGCCATCGGCATCTTCCAGCGCCCGGGCTCCAACGCGCTGGAAACCGCCGACGCGATCCTCGAAACCCTCAAGTCCATGGAGGGGCAATTCCCGCCTGGCATCGCCTATGACGTCGTCTACAACCCGACCGACTTCATCGCCAAGTCGATCGACGAGGTCATTGTCACGATCTTCGAGGCCGTCGCCCTGGTCGTGCTGGTCGTCGTCCTGTTCCTGCAGACCTGGCGCGCGTCGATCATCCCGATCGTGGCGATCCCGGTATCGCTGATCGGCAGCTTCATCGTGATGGCGGCGCTCGGCTATTCGCTCAACACGCTGACCCTGTTCGGGCTGGTCCTGGCGATCGGCATCGTGGTGGACGACGCCATCGTCGTGGTGGAGAACGTCGAGCGCAACCTGCGGCTGGGCCTTTCGCCAAAGGAAGCGGCGCGCCGCACCGTGGACGAGGTCGGCGGCGCGCTGGTCGCCATCGCCCTGGTGCTGACGGCGGTGTTCATCCCGGCGGCATTCATCTCGGGCATCTCGGGGCAGTTCTTCCGGCAGTTCGCGATCACCATCGCGACCTCGACGATCATCTCGCTGATCGTCTCCCTCACGCTGAGCCCGGCGCTCAGCGGCATCCTGTTCAAGCCGCATCGCCAGCACGAAACCGAGCATCATGCGCGATTCAATCCGATTGCCGTGTTCTTCCGCTGGTTCAATCGCGGCTTCGAGGCCCTGGCTAGCGGCTATGCACGGCTGGCGCAGCGCTTGATCGGGATCAGTGCGATCATGCTGTTGATCTATGCAGGGCTGGTCGGCCTCACCGCGTGGCAGTTCAATCGGGCGCCAACCGGCTTCATCCCGCCACAGGACGAAGGCTATCTCATCACCATCATCCAGCTGCCGCCGGGCTCGTCCCTGGCGCGGACGGACGAGGTCGTCATGCAGGCGACCAAGCTGATGCTGGAGACCCCCGGGGTCATCAACACCGCTGCCTTCGCCGGACTGGACGGCGCCACCTTCACCAACGCATCCAATGCGGCGGCCATCTTCTCGGTGTTGGCGCCGTACGACGATCGCATCCCGCAGGGCCTGACTGCCAACCGGATCCTGGGCGACATGTCGCAGCGACTAGGGGTCATCCGCGGCGCGTTCGTCATCACCGTCCCGCCGCCGCCGGTGCGCGGCATCGGCAATGCCGGCGGGTTCAAGATGATGGTGCAGGATCGCGGCGGCCAGGGGCTGAAGGCGCTCGAGGAGGCCGCGACCCAGATCATGATCGCCGGCAATCAGACGGCGGGCCTCGCCGACGTGTTCACGCTGTTCAACACGCGGACGCCGAAGCTGTTCGCGGAGATCGATCGGGTGCGGGCGCAGATGTTCCATGTGCCGGCCGAGCGCGTGTTCCAGACACTGGAGGTCTATCTCGGCTCGACCTTCGTCAACGACTTCAACTTCCTGAACCGCACCTTCCGCGTCACGGCGCAGGCGCTGGGCCGGTTCAGGGAGGATGCGGCCAGCATCACCAACTTCAAGACCCGCAACGAACTGGGCGAGATGGTCCCGATCGGCGCGGTGGCGAAGATCAAGGATATCTCCGGCGCCTATCGCGTGGCGCGCTACAATCTCTTCCCCGCCGCCGAGGTGCAGGGCAACGTGGCGCCGGGAACCTCGAGCGGCACGGCGCTCGCCGCGATGGAAGGCCTCGCAGACCAGTTGCTGACCGCCGGATTCGCCTTCGAATGGACCGAGTTGGCCTATCAACAGAAGCTGGCAGGCGACACCGGGTTGCTCGTCTTCGGCGCGGCGGTCCTGTTCGTGTTCCTGGTGCTGGCAGCGCAATATGAGAGCTGGGCCTTGCCGCTCTCGGTGATCCTGATCGTGCCGATGTGCCTCCTGGCGGCGGTCACCGGGCTGCTGCTGCGCGGGCTGGATGTGAACGTGCTGTCGCAGGTGGGTTTCGTGGTCCTGGTCGGCCTCGCGGCGAAGAACGCGATTCTGATTGTGGAATTCGCGAAACAGGCGGAGGAAGAAGGCAAGGATCCGGTGGAAGCGGCGGTCAAGGCAGCGGGGACGCGTTTGCGCCCGATCCTGATGACGTCCTTCGCCTTCATCCTCGGCGTGGTGCCGCTGGTCATCGCCAGCGGCGCCGGTGCGGAGATGCGCATCGCCATGGGTACCGCGGTGTTCGCCGGCATGATCGGCGTGACCTTCTTCGGCCTGTTGTTCACGCCGGTCTTCTACGTGGTGGTGCGGCGGCTGGCCATCTGGCTGGGCGGCAGGCATGGCACGGCATCGATTGCTGGCCCGCATAGCGCGGAGTAGATTCAAGCTTCGCCTGGCTGGCCGGGGCGTCTCGTAGGGTGTCGCCGGCCACAGGAAACAGAAATGGTCCGGAGGTCTGGCAAGCGATGACGGTCGGGCTGGTGGTCACGGCGAAAGCCAAGGATGTCGGCGGGTTCGATGTGCGCCGTGCCCTGCCGACGGCGCAATTGCGGGCGGTCGGGCCTTTCGTGTTCCTCGACCAGATGGGCCCGGCTCGCATCGCCGCGGGCAAGGGGCTGGATGTGCGGCCGCACCCGCATATCGGCTTGAGCACGATGACCTATCTCTACCAGGGCGAGATCATGCATCGGGACTCGCTTGGGACGGTCCAGGCGATCCAACCCGGCGCGGTGAACTGGATGACCGCCGGCCGCGGCATCGTCCATTCCGAGCGCTCGCCCCAGTCGGCCCGGAGCGGGGAGCATGCGCTGTTCGGCCTGCAATTCTGGGTCGCGTTGCCGCGGACACATGAGGAAGTCGAGCCCTCCTTCCTCCACCTGGGCAGCGACGCGCTGCCCGCCTTCTCCGATGCCGGGGTGGAGGGGCGTGTGATTGCGGGAGAGATGGCGCGGCGGCAGTCGCCCTTGGCGGCGCCCCACCCGATGATCTGCGTCGACCTCGCCCTGCAAGCCGGCGCGCGCGTCGCCCTGCCTTCGCTCTGGCCGGAGCAGGCGGTCTATGTCTCCGCCGGCGCCGTCGAGCTTGGCAATCAGCGCCTTGCCGAGGGGCAGCTGGCGGTCCTCTCCCCCGGGGCCGAGACGCTCGCCATCGCCGTCGCGGCCAGCCGCATGATGCTGCTGGGCGGCGCGCCGCTCGACGGGCCGCGGCACATCTGGTGGAACTTCGTTTCGAGCTCAGCAGAGCGCATCGAGCAGGCGAAGGAAGATTGGCGGCATGGGCGTTTCGCGCCCGTTCCGGGCGAGAGCGAGTTCATTCCTCTGCCCGAGTGAAGACCAGTCCCGCACTCGGGGCGCCAGCGCAGATACATCGCCGCGCTACCAGGCCGTGTGCCCGCCATCCACCGGCAGCAGGACTCCCGTAATGAATCCGGCGGCATCGGAGGCCAGGAAAGCGACCGCCGCGGCAATCTCCTCCGGCTTGGCGACACGGCCCAGCGGAATCGATTTGCCCAGTTCCGCAAGCACATCGGCACGGGGCGCCGCGCCGCGCTCGGACAGCAGCATCCCGGTCTCGGTATCGCCGGGACAGATCGCATTCACGCGGATACCGTCGCGGGCATGATCTGCGGCCATGGAACGCGTGAGTTGCGCAATGGCACCCTTGCTGGCGCCATAGGCAACGGCATTGACCGCGCCGACGATCGCCCAGTCCGACGCGATGTTGACGATGGCGCCGCCCCGGCCTGTCGCGGTGGACTGCCGGCGCATGATCGGTACGATCGCGCGACACAGGCGGAATACGGCCGTGACGTTCGTTTCAAGGGTGGCATCCCATTGCGCATCGCTGCACGCGACGACGTCGCCGCGCGACAGGATGCCGGCATTGTTGACGAGGATGTCGATGCGACCTTCCCGCGCCAGGACATCCGCCACCAGGAGATCGGGAAATCCGGGTCCCGTCACGTCGCCTTGCAGGAACCGGGCACCGCTCTCCGCGCCGCATTTCTCAACCACCCCGGCGCCCGCGGAATCGTCGCGACCGGTGAAGACGACGCGCGCGCCCAGTCCGGCGCACATCTCGACGATGGCGGCGCCAATCCCACGTGTGCCACCGGTGACGATGGCGACTTTTCCGCTAAGGTCGATCACGCTCCGAACTCCAGGTTCGTCGCATGTTGCCTGCGCCAGGCCCGGCTTGGCAAGACGATGGCTTCGCGGCACACTGCCCCCACATAGGGAGCGGGGGGATCATGTCGGACGACAAGCGGGGCGGCTATGTCATTCAAGAGGGCGATCGCCCCTGGCAGGAGCTCACCGATCCGGACCTGCGGGCGAAGTCCTCGATCCGCTGGAAGACACTGCTCGGCGAGGGCGGGACGCCGACGTCCAAGGTGACGTTCGGCCTGGCGGAGATTCCGGTCGGCGGTACCTGGGTGCTGCATCATCACGCGCCGCCGGAAGTCTATTACGTGCTCTCAGGCGAGGGCCGCACGGAAATCGACGGCATTGCGCATGCCGTGCGGGCGGGCACCGTCATCTATATTCCAGGCAATGCGCGGCACGTCACGGTGAATACCGGCGGGGAGCCGCTGCGCTTCGCCTATGCCTTCCCGACGGATACGATCGAGGAGATCGCATACCACTTCGCCGATCGCTGATCGCCCGCGGCGGTCAGCGCTTTGCCTTCCGGCCGTTCTGCCGCGGTTCCGGAAGCCGCGGGATGCGGGCGCGGCGGTCGGTGTCGTAGAGTTCCGCGCCGTAGTTGCGATTGTACTGCTTCGATGCGTCCTGGAACGGCTGGAAGTCCCAGGGCGTGATCTTGCCCTTGAGCAGCGATTCCTGCACCAGGATGCGCCGGCGCTGGCTTTTCACCACGCGGTCGCGGATCGCGGTGCTGTCCCATTTCTCCGCCACCTCCTTGGCGAAGGCCGCGGCGATCTTCGCGTGCTTCGGATCGCCGGCGAGGTTGCCAATCTCGTTCGGGTCATCCGCCAGGTTGAACAGCTGCGGCGGGTCGCCGGCGCAGGCGACGTATTTCCACTGATCGCGGCGGATCATGAAGGCCGGCTGGAAGGTGCCTTCGGCCATGTACTCGCCGTAGACGGTATTCGACCAGTTCTTGTCGCCGCCGGCGAGGCCGAGCAAGCTCCGGCCATCGACCGGCGCGGCGTAGTCGACGCCCTTGCCGCCGGTGGCGATGTCGCAGAAGGTCGGCAGCAGATCCATGAGCGAGACGTGCTGGGACACCCGGCGCGGCTTCCACTGCTTCGGCGCGTGCAGGATCATCGGCACGCGGGTCGAGTGTTCGTAGAAGTTCATCTTGTACCACAGGCCGCGCTCGCCCATCATGTCGCCGTGATCGGCGGAGACGACGATGATGGTGTTGTCGGCCTGGCCGGTCTGCCGCAGCGCCTCCAGCACCTGGCCCATCAGGCGGTCGGTATAGGTGATCATCGCGTAATAGCCGCGCCGCGCTGCCCGCACATGGGCCTCGGTGACGCGATACTCGTCGCGGTCATAGAGGTCGTACAGGCGCTTGTCGACCGCATCGCGCTTCGCCGGCGCGATATAGGGCACGGCCGGCAGGTCGATGTCGTCGTCGCGGTAGCTCTCCCAGTCGCGGCGGGGACCGAGATAGGGATCATGCGGCTGCATGAACGAGACGCAGAGCATAAAGGGGCGCTGGTCGTCGCCGCGGGCATGGTCGTGCAGCCAGCGCATCGAGGTATAGGCCACCTCGTCGTCGTGCTCCATTTCCAGCGAACGGTCGTAGGGCCCGGCCTCGGTCACGCTCAGCATGTTGTGGAACCACCAATGGATCTTCTTCGGCTCCTCCCAGGTCGGGGTCCAGCCGAAATCGCCGGGGTACATGTCGGTGGTGACGCGATCCTCGAAGCCGTGCAGCTGGTCGGGGCCGACGAAATGCATCTTGCCCGAGAGGCACGTGCGATAGCCGGCGAGGCGCAGATAGTGCGCGAAAGTCGGGATGTCGGAGCGGAATTCCGCCGCATTGTCCCAGGCGCCGATGCGGCTGGCCAGTTGGCCCGCCATCATCGAGAAGCGCCCGGGAGCGCAGAGCGGCGAGTTGGTATAGGCGCTGTCGAACTGCACCCCTTCGGCTGCCAGACGACTGAGGTTCGGGGCCTGCACGACCTTGTGGCCATAGCTGGGCAGGAATTGCGGCGCCAGCTGGTCGAACATGATGTAGAGGATGTTCGGGCGTTTGTTGCGCGACACCGGGGGCGTGCGGGAAGCGGAGCGGGCGTTCTTGGCGGGCATGTCGGAC
>JAEUKU010000153.1 GCA_016794075.1 Rhodospirillaceae bacterium | reverse complement strand
GCCTTGATG
The DNA here is from genome assembly GCA_016794075.1 of Rhodospirillaceae bacterium. Lineage (GTDB taxonomy): Bacteria > Pseudomonadota > Alphaproteobacteria > Dongiales > Dongiaceae > Dongia_A. Next base: position 9,848 of record JAEUKU010000153.1, on the reverse strand, counting down.
CCGTAGGCTTCGAGCAGGAAGCGGATCTGCGCCGCCTCGCAGCCGAGGCCGATGAGCAGCACGCCGGCGAAATTCGGATGCCGCAGATAGCCCCAGAGCACCCGCTGCAGCGCGTCGAAGCCTTCGCCCTTGGTCGCCATGCCGCAGCCGGTGCTGTGCACCAGCGCCACCACCCCGTCGATGTTCGGATACTCGTCGAGCCCGCCATTCTCGAAGGCGGCGGCGACCCGCTTCGCCACCGTGGCCGAGCAGTTCACCGTGGTCATCACGCCGATATAGTTCCGCGTGGCGACACGGCCGTCGGCGCGCACGATGCCCTGGAACGTCGCGCGGTCTTTGCCGGTGAAATAGGCGGTCGGGTGCGCGTCGGCGCAGAACGCGTAGTCGCGCTCGAATTCGCTCATGGCGCAATTCTGCACGTGGACATGCTGGCCGGGCGCGATGTCGGCGGTCGCCACGCCGATGATCTGGTTGTATTTGCGCACGAAGGCGCCGGAGGCGATCGGCGCCGTCGCGATCTTGTGGCCGGCGGGCACCGCCGACGCGGTGGTGACGCCCTCGCCCGGGATGACGCTTCCGCCCGAAATCGCCTGCGAGGCGACCACGACGTTGTCGGCCGGATGCAGCCGGATGGTGAGGCCCACCGCTTTCGGAGGTGTCATCTGGTTCATGGCTGACTCCTTGCGCGCTCCGGCCGCCTCACGGCCGCTGCGCCCCGGTGGTGTTGACGTAGACGGCATAGAGCGAGGTGGTCGCCGTGATGAACAGCCGGTTGCGCCGCTTGCCGCCGAAGGTCACGTTGGCGACGATCTCCGGCACGTTGATGCGGCCGAGCAGCGTGCCGTCCGGCGCGTAGCATTCGACGCCGGCATGGGTGCTGGTCCACAGATTCCCCTGCACGTCGATCCGGAAGCCGTCGGGGATGCCGGTTTTGATATCGCAGAAGACGCGGCTGTTGGTCAGGCGCCTTCCGTCGACCACGTCGAAGGCGCGGATATGGTGGGGTGCGGCGGGATCGTGCGACCCGGCGGAATCCGCGACATACAGCGTCTTTTCGTCCGGCGAGAAGGCAAGCCCGTTCGGCTTCACGAAATCGTCGACCACCACCTCGATGCCGCCGGTCGCCGGGTCGACGCGGTAGACGTAGCAACCGTCCTGCTCCTGCGCGGAGCGGCTGCCCTCGAACTCGGTCAGGATGCCATAGCTGGGATCGGTGAACCAGATGCTGTGGTCGGATTTCACCACCACGTCGTTCGGCGAATTCAGGCGCTTGCCCTGGTATTTGTCGGCGATCACCGTGATCGACCCGTCGGGCTCGGTCCGCGTCACCCGCCGCGTGAGGTGTTCGCAGGTGACCAGGCGGCCCTGCCGGTCGCGGGTGTTGCCGTTGCTGTTGTTCGAGTCCGCGCGGAACACGTCGACGCCGCTGTTCGGGTTCCAGCGCAGCATGCGGTTGTTCGGAATGTCGCTCCAGATCAGACAGCCGGCATCGGCGAACCAGACCGGGCCTTCCGCCCAGATGCAGCCATCCGCCAGCTTCTCCAGATGCGCGATGCCGATGGCGAGCGCACGGAAGCGCTTGTCGAAATGCTCGTAGAGACCGTCATTCGCAGGCACGTTTCCTCTCCTTCCAGCGGCAAATACGCGACGTCCGCGTCAGTGCGATTCCTTCGGCACCCCGGCGCCGCGGCAGCCGACCAGGAAATCGAGATCGGCGCCCTTGTCGGCCTGCAGCACATGGTCGACATAGAGGCGCTGGTAGCCGCTCTGGAAATCCGGCTCCGGCGCCTTCCAGGCGGCCTTGCGCTTGGCCAGCTCCGCGTCCGGCACATCGATGTGCAGCCGCCGCCCGGCGACGTCGAGCTCGATCGTGTCGCCATCCTTGACCAGCGCCAGCGGCCCGCCCGCCGCAGCCTCGGGCGCCGTGTGCAGCACCACCGTGCCATAGGCTGTGCCGCTCATCCGCGCGTCCGAGATGCGCACCATGTCGGTGATGCCCTTCTTCAGCACCTTGGGCGGCAGGCCCATGTTTCCGACCTCGGCCATGCCGGGATAGCCCTTCGGCCCGCAATTCTTCAGCACCATGACGCAGGTCTCGTCGATGTCGAGATTTGGGTCGACGATCTTCTTCTTGTAGTCGTCGATGTTCTCGAACACCACGGCGCGGCCGCGATGCTGCATCAGCGCCGGCGTCGCCGCCGAGGGCTTGATGATGGCGCCGTTGGGCGCCAGATTGCCACGCAGCACCGCGATGCCGCCGCTCTTGGTCAGCGGCTTGTCCCAGTCGCGGATGACTTCCTTGTTGTAGTTCGTCGCGTCCTTGATGTTGTCCCATACCGTCTTGCCGTTGACCGCGACGATGTCCTTGTTGAGGAGGCCGTGCTCGGCGAGCGCCTTCATCACCACCGGGATGCCGCCGGCGTAGCAGAAATCCTCCATCAGGAAGCGGCCCGACGGCATCAGATCGACGATGGTCGGCACGTCCTTGCCCCACTTGTCCCAATCCTCGAGGCTGAGGTCGAGGCCGAGCCGCCCGGCGACGGCGAGCAGGTGCACCACCGCGTTGGTCGAGCCGCCGATGGCGCCGTTGGTGCGGATGGCGTTCTGGAACGCCTCCTTGGTCAGCACCTTGGAGATGCGCAGATCCTCCTTCACGATCTGCACCGCGCGCATGCCGACGAGATGCGCGAGCCGCTTGCGCCGCGCATCGACCGCCGGATAGGCCGCATTCTCCGGCAGGCCGATGCCAAGCGATTCCACCATGCTGGCCATGGTCGAGGCGGTGCCCATGGTCATGCAATGGCCCGGCGAACGCGACATGCCGGATTCGGCGCTCATGAAATCGGCCAGCGTCATCTCGCCCGCCTTCACCGCCTCGGAGAACTGCCAGACCGAGGTGCCCGAGCCGACATCGCAGCCGCGGAACTTGCCGTTCAGCATCGGTCCGCCGGAGAGCGCGATGGTCGGCAAATCGCAGCTGGCCGCGCCCATCAGCAAAGCGGGCGTGGTCTTGTCGCAGCCGACCAGCAGCACCACGCCGTCGATCGGGTTGGCGCGGATCGATTCCTCGACTTCCATGCTGGCGAGGTTGCGGAACAGCATCGCGGTCGGACGCAAAGTGGTCTCGCCCAGCGACATGGCGGGGAACTCGACCGGGAAGCCGCCGGCCTCGTAGACGCCGCGCTTCACCACCTCGGCCAGTTCCTTGAAATGGGCGTTGCACGGGTTGAGGTCCGACCAGGTGTTGCAGATGCCGATCACCGGGCGGCCGTCGAACATGTGGTCCGGATGGCCCTGGTTCTTGATCCAGCTGCGATGCATGAAGGAATCCTTGTCGGCGCCGCCATACCAGTGGCGGGAGCGCAAGGTCTTCTTCGGGTCGGTGCCGTCGGCCATGGTCGTGTCCTTACTGCTATCGATGTTCTGCTAGAGTCGTCCCGCCCGGGCGCGCCGGGGCGGTGGTTTCGTGGCGGGGTCATGCCGTCCGCCGTCCAGGATCCGCTCGATCTCGCCGCGCGCATTCTCCAGCAGGCGCAGCATCGCCGCCTGGGCGCCGCGCGAATCGCGCGCCTCGATGCGCTCGAGCACTGCCTTGTGCAGGGGCAGCGAATAGGCGGGATTGTCGCGCGCGCGGGCGGAGATCTGGAAACTGAAGGCGAGCGCGGATTCGATCATATGGCCCATCGAGGCGAGGAAGGCATTGCCGGTCGCTTCCAGGATTGCCTGGTGGAAGCGCAGATCGTGCGGGATGCTCTGTTCCAGGTCGGCGCCCGCCGCGGCCATCGCCTCATAGGCCGTACGGATGCGGCGGATCTGCGCCGCCGTCGCGCGTTCCGCCGCCAGGGCGGCGCCGGCCGGCTCCAGGATATGTCGCATCTCGGTGACGCCGGCGGCATAGGATTCCGCCTCGTGCGAAGCGAGGCTCCAGCTCAGCACATCGGGGTCGAGCATGTTCCAATGATCGCGCTCCCGCACGCGGGTGCCGACCTTCGGCCGCGATTCCACCATGCCCTTGGCCGCCAGCACCTTGATCGCCTCGCGCAGCACCGTGCGGCTGACGCCGAACTCCTCGCCCAGCGCGGTTTCGCTGGGCAGCACCTCGCCCGGCGCCAAGTCGCCGTGCAGGATCTGCTGGCCGATCTCATGCGCGATCCGGCCATGGATGCTGCGGCGCGAAAAGATGCGCGAATTGCTGGCTGTGGAAAACAACGTCTGCCGCGCCTGATCTGGGAGTTCGGGGTATTTGTAGTATTATATGTTTTATCTGTCCTGGACACCCGGCGGGAGTCAAGGGCAAGCTGCCGCGCCTTGTCCATTTAGGATCACAAGCATGTCGATCAGCGAAGTTGGCCGGGCCGGCGGCGAAACGGTTCACGAAATCCGCATCGCCGGAATTTGCGGCAGTGAAGCCGCGGTGCTCACTTACGGCGCCACCTTACGCGATTTGCTGGTCACGGTCGGCGGCGGACAGAAGCGCCGCGTCGTGCTCGGCTTCCGTTCGCTCGACGGCTATCTGCGCGATCCGTCCTATATCGGCGCCACGGTCGGGCGCTGCATCAACCGTATCGCCGGCGGCCGCTTCGTCCTCGACGGCAGGTCATACCAGGTGCCGATCAATGAAGGCGCCGACGTGCATCTCCATGGCGGTCTCAAGGGTTTCACCAGACGGGTCTGGCGGATCGCGGCACAGGCGGAGAATGCCGTCACACTGGCGCTCACCTCGCCGGACGGCGAGGAAGGCTATCCGGGAACGATGCAGGCGACCTGCGCCTATCGCATCGACGCGCCCGGCACGCTCACCATCGAGCTCACCGCCACCACCGATGCGCCGACCATCGCCAATCTCGGCCATCATTCGTATTTCACGCTGCAGCCGGGCGCCGACGTGCGCGATCACAAGCTGCAGGTCGCGGCGGATTTCTACACCCCGCTGCACCCGAACCTGATCCCGACCGGCGAGATCCGCAGCGTCACCGGCACGCCATACGATTTCCGCGACGGCCCGGCGATCCGCGCGGCCGGCGCCGGTTACGACATCAATTTCGTGCTGAACCAGGGCTGGCGGCCGGTCGGCGACGCCGACGCATTGCCGGTGGCGGCGCGGCTGACCTCGCCCTCCGGCGACCTCACGATGGAGCTGTCGACGACGGAGCCGGGGCTGCAGTTCTATGAGGGCATCCGGCTGGAACCTACGCCGGAGGATTTCCCCGCAGCGCCGCACCGCCCCTATTCCGGGCTGTGCCTGGAGCCGCAGCGATTCCCGGACGCGATCAACCGGCCGCATTTCCCGACCGTCGTGCTGCGGCCGGGCGAAACCTACCGCCAGATCAGCCGCTTCCGCTTCCGGACGCCGTGAGCCGGCCGGTCAGGACCAGCCTTTCAGGATCACCTCGGCGGCGCGGCGCGCTTCCGTGGCGGCGTTGCGGTTGCCGGCGCTGGCGGCGATGATCGCCCCGGTCATGAGCATGTACCAGGCGGCGGCGAATGTGCCGGCATCCGGGATGCCAGCCTCCACCGCCAGCTCGCGCAGCAGGGCGCGGATCTGCGCCAGGTGGTGCGCAGCGGCGACGTGCAGCTTGTTCTCCTGCTCGTATTCGAGCAGCACGTTGATGAACGGACAGCCCTCGAATTGCGGGTGCTGGAACCACTCGTGGAAGGCGTCGAAGACGGCAAGCATCCGGCCCTTCGGATCGGCCGCGCGGCCGCGCACCTGTCGGGTCAGCCATTCGGCGGTCCAGAGCTGCTCCCGGCGCTCCAGGAAAGCGAGGACCAGATCCTGCTTGGAGCGGAAATGACGGTACAGCGTCATCTTGGCGACGCCGGAGCGTTCGATGATGGCGTCCACACCGACCGCCCGCGTACCTTGACGCGAGAACAGATCGTAGGCGGCCTCGATGATGCGCTCCTTGGCGCTCATGGGCCGGTCCGTGGGCATGGCGACAGCGACATTCCCGTGCAAGTGAACCCCCTCATGCGGCTGAGCTGTTGGCCATGATTATCGCCCGAGTTGCACATCGCGCCATAAGCGGAACGAATAAAGTGAGACCGACTTTTCACCTTCATACATACCTAGGGATATCGGAATGGAAATTTCGGACAGCCGAGCGGCCTTGTGGCAAGGCAGGCACGCATGCCCGGCATTTTGCGGAAATACATGGCGAATCAAGATGAAGCCGAGTTGGGTTAAACTGCCGCTCAAACCCTTGCGAAGGAGTGTCGCCCGATGCCGCGCCTGCAGACATCTTTCCTGTTCGACCTCGACGGCACCCTGGTGGACAGCGTCTATGAGCATGTCCTGGCCTGGCGCGACGCGCTCGACGCGGAAGGCATCGAGTTGTCGGTCTGGCGCATCCATCGCAAGATCGGCATGAGCGGCGGCCTGTTCACCAACATGCTGCTGCGGGAAACCGGGCTCGATATCAGCGACGAGCGGGTCAACCGGCTGCGCCGCCTGCATGCCGAGGCCTACAAGAAGCGCGCGGGCAAGATCCCGCCCCTGCCCGGCGCCCGCGCCCTGCTCGGCTATCTGAGCGAGGCGGGCATTCCCTGGGCCATCGCCACCAGCGGGCGGATGGAGACCGCCGGGCCGGTGATCGAGAACCTGGGCGTCGACATGAGCAAGGTGCCGGTGGTGACCCGCGACCAAGTGAAATACGCCAAGCCGGACCCGGACCTGTTCCTGGCCGCGGCGGAGAAGCTCGGCGTCAACATCGAGACCTCCTGCGTGGTCGGCGACAGCATCTGGGACATGCTGGCGGCCCGGCGCGCCCGGGCGATCGGCATCGGCCTGCTCTCCGGCGGCTATGGCGAGAACGAACTTGAGCGCAGCGGTGCCTACCGGGTCTATGAGGACCCGGCCGATCTGCTGCACCACATCGACGAAGTCGGCGGCAGGCGCTAGCCGGCTACAGGCTCAGCCGCATGATCCGATCGTAAAGGCCGCGGAACTCGCCGGCCAGATGGCCGCCGAACAGCGGATCGTCCTTCATGGTGAAGGAGGTGTCGATCTCTTCCCAGTCATCGTCGGTCAGGGTCACCATGGCCAGGGGGAAGAAGGTCCGCTCCTCCGCGGCGATGTGATGCCGATGGCTGGAGATATACTCCTCGACCAGGCGCTCGAGCCATTCGCGCGGTACCTCGACGTCATGCGAGACGTTGTGCAGCGCCGCCGCCAGCTTGCGGGTCAACTCGGACAGATGCACATGATCCTTGATCAGGTCCCCGACGCGCGCCTCGGCGCTCGCGTCGCGCCGCACCAGCCGGCGATAGATGACGTCTTCCTTGGGATGGTGGCAGATGTCGGGATAGTGCAGCGCATATTCCATGACACTGTGCAGCAGGTCGAAATCCGGCGGCTCGCCGGCGCGCATGGATTCCAGCTCGGCCTGAATCAGATCGAGCAGCCGCGTCATGTTGCGGTGGTCGAGCTTCAATTGCTCAATCGATCTCGGGATATGGTCAAGCATCGCCAGTCCCTCCCAGATCGCTATCAGACGCCTGGCCCGGCTTTCGGTCAACGTGCGCATTGCCGCAGGGATTGTGGCGCGCCGATGCTGCGCTGCAGCAGCGCCAGCGCCGCCCGCGCTCAGGTCTTGACCGCCTTGGGGACGTTGAAGGTCTCCTGGGTCGTGGCGCCCTTGGCCAGCGCGGATTCCCAGCGCAACTCGTCCTTGACCCGCGCCAGGCACGGCTTCAGCAGCCGCGCGGCCCGCGCGTGCGGCACGAATACGATGCCGTCGTCATCGGCCACCACGAGATCGTGCGGCGAAACCGCGACGCCGCCGAAGACGATAGGCTGGTTCACGCTGCCCCGTTCCATCGAGGATGGCCCGCGCGGCGTGATCCAGCGGGTGAAGACCTGAAAATCCGTCCATTGCGCGAGGGTCCCGACATCGCGCACGGCGCCGTCGACCAGCACCCCGGCGATGCCCTTCCGCCGCGCCGCGCCGCTCAGCAGCTCGCCGATCATCGCCGCGTCGCGCCGCCCGCCAGCAGCGACCACGATCACGTCGCCCGCCTTCGCCACCGCGATCGCGTGATGCACGGGGCCGTAATCGGCCGGCTCGCACCAGGCGGTCACCGCGCTGCCGGCGAGGCTCGTCCCCGGCGTGCAGGGCCGGATCGGGCGGATGCCGGGATCGGCATGCCCGCTTCCCGCAAGCTGGTCGGCGATCACGGCGCTGGGCACGCCGCGCCAGGCTTCGATGGCGGCGCGCGGCAGGCGGGCGGCGGCGGGACGGGCAATTCGCGTCGGCATGACGTCAGCCTTTTGCAAGGAAGGAATGGTGCGGGATCATACCCGGACCTTCGACGCGGCGAGATAGGCCTGCACCGCGCGGCGCAGCCTCAGCACGCCCTCCGCCAGGCGATCGGGCGCGTTGCGCGTGAAGTTGAGGCGCATCGCCGAGGTGAGGGCGCCGTCCGGGTCGAAGACGCTGCTCGGCACGAAGGCCACTTTCTCCTGCAGCGCGAAGCTGTAGAGCGCATTGGTGTCGAAGTCGCGCGACTTGGCGCGCGCCCACAGGAACATGCCGCCGGGCGGCACCTCCCATTCGAACCACTCGCCGAGATGGGCCTGCGCCGCGGCGCAGAGTGCGTCGCGCCGCTCGCGGTAGCAGGCGATCGTGCGCGCCGTGAGCTCCGCCTCCGCCCCGCTCTCCAGGTACTCCAGCGCGACCGCCTGGCTGAACATGCTGCTGCTGAGGTCGGAGCATTGCTTGGCGAGGGCGAGGAGCTGGATCAGCTTCGGCTCCGCCACGATCCAGCCGACGCGTAGGCCCGGCGCCACGCTCTTCGACAGAGTGCCGAGATAGACGACCGGGCCGTCATAGGTTCCGTGCCGCCGGGTCGCCGCGTCGGCCGCGAGGATGCTCGCGCCCGCGGCCCCGTCCAGCTGCAGCGGGAGGTAGGGATCGTCCTCTACCAGCCAGGTCCCGGCTTCGACCGCGCGGGAAAGCAGGCCGCCGCGCGCGTTCTGCGGCACCAGCGCCCCGGTCGGGTTGGAGTAGTTCGGAACGCAATAGACGAACTTGGCCTTGCGCATGGCCGCGAGCAGGTCCGGATCGTCCAGGTCCCAGGTCAGCTTGCGATAGGCGGGCTGGCGCGTCCGCCAGGCGTCGAGCGCGCCGAGATAGGTCGGGAACTGGGCGACGATCAGGTCGCCGGGGTCGATCAGGACCTTGCCGATCAGGTCCAGCCCCTGCATCGCCCCGGTGGTGAGCAGGATGTTCTCGACCTCGAACCGCCGGCCGTGCTCGCGCGACATGCGCGCGGCAATCGCCGCCCGCAGCGCAGGCAGCCCCTCGACCGGGCCATATTCGAGCGCCGTCGCGCCCCAACGGTCGAGCGCGCGGGCGGAAGCCTGCTTGATGGCCTCGACCGGGTAGAGTTCGGCCGCCGGCAGGCCGCCGGCCAGGCTGACGATGTCCGGCTGCCCGCCGATCGACAGGAATTGCTGCGTGATGTTGTTGCTCGAGCGGATCCACGCGGCATATGGCGGCCGCTCCGTGGTCACGTCGGCTTGCGAGAGCGACATCGCCGCGCCGGTATCGTCAGGGTTCGGCCATGCCGGCGCGCTTCGCCCAGTCATAGGGATAGAGCGCGTAGAAATAGGCGCAGCGGCGGCCGGTCATGTCGTAGTCGAGGGTGCAGCCCTCGGGCAGCCAGACGATGTCGCCGGCCCGGCACTCGAACTCGTTGCCGCCCGAGCGCACGATCATGCTGCCCTCGTGGATGAACAGGATCTCGTCATAGAGCGTGGTCCAGTGGACGCAGAGATCCTCGCCGATCTCCAGCCCGCCGCCCATGTTCTTGCTGATCCGCTCGTTGATCACGCGGGCGATCTTGGT
>JAEUKU010000119.1 GCA_016794075.1 Rhodospirillaceae bacterium | reverse complement strand
GCACGCTGATGCCTTTCTTGCTGGCGGTCAGCAGGAAGGTCGCCAGCAGCCACTTGGTCAGAGGGATCTTGGAGCGCTCGAACAGGGTGCCGACCGTGACCGTGAATTGCTTGCGGCAGGCGTTACACTGGAACAGGCCGGCGCGATGCGCGTCACCTTCCATGCGCTTGTCTTCTTGAACGCCGCAGTGAGGGCAAACCGGACCATCAGGCCAAATCCGCGCTTCAAGCCATTCGCGGGCTTTCGACTCGTCAGAGAAAATCGGATTGGTAAGGTGATTCATGGCAAGGCCCCAAGCTACTGAGATGTAGATGGTAATGGGGATGTGCTTTGTCAAGGTGACAATTCCCGATCAAGTCCGGGGTGACAGATGAGATTGCGGGAATTCCGTGCGACGTTGTCGGGTGGTCTACTGCACCACGATCCGCGGTCCCTGGCGCGGCTGGGTCGCGGCGAGCTTGATCCAGATCGCTTCGGCGATGGCGCGGTAGGCGCGGGCGTGTTCCGAGTCCGGCTGGCTGACCACGATCGGCTTGCCTTCATCCGAGGTCTCGCGGATGGCGAGCGCGAGCGGAATCTCGCCGAGGAAATCGACGCCGAAGCGCTCGGCCTCCTTGCGGGCGCCGCCATGGGCGAAGATCTCCGTCACCTCGCCGCAATGCGGGCAGGCAAAATAGCTCATGTTCTCGATGATGCCGAGCACTGGCACATCGACCTTGCGGAACATGTTGAGGCCCTTCTTGGCGTCGAGGAGCGCGATGTCCTGCGGGGTCGAGACGATGATGGCGCCCGAGAGCGGCACGTTCTGCGCCATGGTCAGCTGCGTGTCGCCGGTGCCGGGCGGCAGATCGCAGACCAGCACGTCGAGCTCGCCCCAGTTCACGTCGCGCAGCATCTGGGTCACCGCGCTCATCACCATCGGGCCGCGCCAGATCATCGGCGTCTCTTCCTCGATCAGGAAGCCCATCGACATCACCTTGATGCCGTGGTTCTGCATCGGCTCCATGACCTTGCCGTCCTTGCTGGCCGGCTTGCCGCTGATGCCCATCATGCGCGGCTGCGACGGGCCGTAGACATCGGCGTCGAGCAGCCCGACCCTCAATCCCAGGCCGTGCAGGGCCAAGGCGAGGTTGACGGCGGTGGTCGACTTGCCGACGCCGCCTTTGCCGCTGGCGACCGCGATGATGTGCTTCACGCCGGGCAGGGAGAGCTTGCCGCCGCCGGGCTGCGCGTGGCCGTGGGCGTGGCCGTGCTGATGGCCGGGCCCAGTCGGGCGCTGCGGCTGCGCTGCCTGCGCCGGGCGATGGGCGGTCAGCACCGCGCTGACGCTCAGCACGCCGGACAACTGCATGACCGCCTGCTCCGCCGCCTTGCGCACCGGCTCCAGCTTCGCGCCATCCTTGGGGTCGACCTCGATGGCGAAGGCGACATGCCCGTCGCGCAGGGCGAGGCCGTTCACCATGCCGGCGCCAACCAGATCCCCGCCGCGGAAGTTCCCCTCCGGCGGCAGCGCCACCTTGCGCAGGGCGTCGAGAACCTGGGCCTCGGTGACCGGTTTTTGCGGGTTTGGCATGCTTGAAACACCTGGTGCTAAGGACGATATGAGGCGGGCCAATCGCGGCCGTCGGTGCCGGGTTGTCGCAGGGTCGGGGCAGGCGGTTTGCGTTGCCGACCCGCGGCCCCTGTCATATAAGGCCCCTGGGGGCCTTTGCAATTCATGGATATGTCCATGGGCGAGGTCCGGGGCGGGCCCGAGGACGGATGGCCCGACGGCCCGGCAGTGCGCCGGTATACGAAACGAAAACCAGGGACTGGCTGAGGTTATTGATGTCGTGGAACAATCAGGGCGGCCCTTGGGGCGGTGGCGGCGGCGGTCAAGGCGGCGGGCCCAGCCCGTGGTCGCGCGGCCCGGGTAGCGGCGGCCAGCCCCCCGATTTCGAGGAAATGCTGCGCCGCGGCCAGGACCGCATGAAGAACATGATCCCCGGCGGGATGGGTCCGGGGCGCGTCGGCGCCATCCTCGTCGGCGTCGCGGCCGCGCTTTGGCTCGCCAGCGGCATCTATATCGTCAATCCCGGAGAGCGCGGCGTGCCCTTGGTCTTCGGGCAATATTCCGGCGATCCGACCTTGCCCGGCCTGCACTGGAACTGGCCGGCGCCGATCGGCAGCGTGATGACGCCGAATGTCGAGGCGCGCAACGCCGTCGAGATCGGCTTCCGCGGCAGCCTGAACCGCTCGGCCGGCTCTTCCGGCAGCAACATCGAGGAAGAGAGCCTGATGCTGACCGGCGACGAGAACATCGTGCAGGTCGAGGCGGTGGCGCAGTGGTATATCGACGATGTCGAGAAATACCTGTTCGAGATCCGCGATCCCAACGAGAACATCGACGCCGAGGCGCTGAAGAACGAGACGGTGAAGAACGCCGCCGAGGCCGCGATCCGCGAGATCATCGGCCAGTCCTCGTTCGAATACGTCATCACCCAGGGCCGCCAGACCATCGGCGAGCAGGCCGGGCAGCTGACCCAGCGCATCCTCGACAGCTACAATTCCGGCATCCGCATCTATGAGCTGTCGCTGCAGCGGGTCGACGCGCCCACCGAGGTGATCGACGCCTTCCGCGACGTGCAGAAAGCGAAGGCCGACCGCGAAAGCACGGTCAACGAGGCGCAGGCCTATTTCAACCAGGTGACGCAGGAGGCCGAAGGCCAGGCCTCGCAGCTGGTCAGGCAGGCCGAGGCCTATCGCCAGGAGAAGATTGCCAACGCCCAGGGCGATGCGCAGCGTTTCATCTCCATCTACGACCAGTACAAGCTGAGCCCCGACGTGACCTCGCGGCGGCTCTATCTCGAGGCGCTGGAAGGCATCATGGGCAGCATGAACAAGGTGCTCATCGACACCAGCGGCGGCGAAGGCGCCGTGCCCTATCTGCCGCTCGACCAGCTGTTGAAGAACCGCACCCAGCATGAGAGCGGCGCGGTGCCGGCCACGGGCACGCAAATGACACCTAACGCCCCGTCGGGGGGGAGCAATTGATGAACCGCTCAATCGTCGCCGGAGCGGTCGTCGCGATCGCGATCCTGATCGTCGGCTATGCCTCCACGTTCTTCGTGCACCAGTCGCAGAACGCCGTCGTCGTGCGCTTCGGCCGGCTGATCGACACCGTGATCAACGAGCCCGGCCTGCATTGGCGCGTGCCGTTTATCGACCAGGTGATCTTCATCGACCGCCGGGTTATCAATTTCAGCGCCGATTCGATCGAATTGCCGACCCTCGACCAGAAGCGCATCGTGCTGTCGGCCTATGTGCGCTACCGGATCACCGACCCGCAGGTCTTCTACACCGTGGCGCGGACCGAGCAGCGCGCGGAATCGCTGATCCTCCAGGTGCTGAGCGAGGTTTTGCGCGACCGCTTCGGCTCGGTGCCGATGCAGGACATCCTGACCGAGAAGCGCGCCGCGCTGATGACCGACGTGAAGAGCCGCCTGGAGCCGACCGGCAACACCTACGGCATCCAGATCGTCGACGTGCGCTTCAAGCGCGTCGACCTGCCGGCGGCGAACAGCGAGGCGGTCTATAATCGCATGCGCACCCAGCGCGCCCAGGAGGCGGCGGGCATCCGCGCGTCCGGCACCCGCGAGGCGCGCGAGAAGCGCGCCGAGGCGGACAAGCAGCGGGTCGTGGTGCTGGCCGAGGCGCGCAAGAAGTCGGAGATCGAGCGCGGCCTGGGCGATGCCGAGGCGACGAAGATCTACAACGAGGCCTTCGGTCGCGATCCGGAGTTCTTCGACTTCTATCGCTCGCTGCAGGCGATGCGGACCGGCCTCGGCGGCGACAGCACCACCTTCGTCGGCCAGCCGAAGGGCGACTTCTTCCGCTTCTTCGAACGCGGCGAGGGCAGCCTGCCGTCGGCACCGGCGGCGCAATAGCACGCCGGCCACCCTCAGGGGGCGATGACGGGCTTGTGATGGAGATGGCCGCCTTGCCGCCGGTCATCCTGGGCTATCCTGGCCCTGAGCAATAACGGCCGGGGCCGATGCCGGATGGACCGCCGGCGGCGATTGGCCGTATGACGCATTTGCTGGTTGCGGAGGTTACTTTGGACGAATCGCGGATTTCGATGCGCCAACAGGCTGGGGCTCGCGCCCGTGCGCGTGCGCGCGCCGCTTCCTTCGATCTGCTGCGCTGGGCGCAGCTGGCCGCGGGATTGGCTTTGACCGCCCTGGCGCTGCTCTGGGCGAGCCAGGCCTTTGCCCGCTCCGCGCCGGAGAGCTTCGCCGATCTGGCCGAGCAGGTGCTCCCGGCCGTGGTCAACGTCTCGACCACGCAGAAGGTGCCGCAGGACCAGCAGATGCAGGATTTGGACGAGATGTTCCGCGATTTCCTGGACCGGCGCGACGGCGCGCCGCCGCCTCAGGGGCCGCGCGGCGGTACCTCGCTCGGCTCCGGCTTCATCATCGATCCGGCCGGCTACATCGTCACCAACAACCATGTCATCGAAGACGCCGACGAGATCATGGTGCTGACCCATGACAACGAGGAGCTGAAGGCGACCATCGTCGGACGCGATGAGAAGACCGACCTGGCGCTGCTCAAGGTCGAGGCCGGCAAGCCGCTGCCCTATGTGAAATGGGGCGACAGCGACGCGCTCCGCGTCGGCGACTGGGTGATGGCGATCGGCAACCCCTTCGGCCTCGGCGGCACGGTCACCGCCGGCATCCTGTCGGCGCGCCAGCGCGACATCAATTCCGGCCCCTATGACGACTACATGCAGACCGACGCGTCGATCAACCGCGGCAATTCGGGCGGCCCGATGTTCAACATGGACGGCGAGGTGGTGGGCATCAACACCGCCATCTTCTCGCCTTCGGGCGGCTCGGTCGGCATCGGCTTCGCGATCCCGTCCAACCTCGCCAAGCCGATCTTCGCCCAGATCCGCGAGTTCGGGAAACCGAAGCGCGGCTGGCTCGGCGTGCGCATCCAGACGGTGAGCCCGGAACTGGCCGAGGGCCTGCGGCTGAAGGAGCCGAAGGGCGCGCTCGTTGCCTCCGTCACCAAGGACGGCCCGGCCGACAAGGCCGGCATCAAGCAGGGTGACGTGGTGCTGAGCTTCGACGGCAAGGAGGTGACGCAGATGCGCGGCCTGCCCCGCATCGTCGCCGAGACCCCGACCGGCAAGGAGACCAGCGTCGTGGTCTGGCGCCAGGGCCAGGAGGTCTCGCTCAAGGTGACGGTCGGCGAGTTGACCGAGGAGGCCGAGCAGCGGACGCTCACCAGCGCCCAGCCGCAGCCCGGCAAGACCACCACCATCGACCTGCTCGGGGTGAAGCTGTCGGCGATCAACGACGATCTGCGGCAGAAATTCGAGATTCCGGCCGATGCCGCCGGCGTGGTGGTGACCGAGGTCGCCGAAGGCGGCCCCGGCGCGGAGACCGACCTGCGCCCCGGCGACGTCATCGTCGAGGTCGACCAGAAGCCGGTCAATTCGCCGGAAGAGGTCGAGCAGCGGGTGAAGGCGGCGCAGGACAATGGCTATCGCGTGGTCACGCTGCTGGTCAACCGCGGCGGCGACTTCCAGTGGATCGCGCCGAAGATCGGGAAGTAGCGCCGACCTTCCGTCGCATGTGAGAAGAGCCGGCGCTGCCGGCTCTTTTTTTGCCTAGCCCTCGACGAACTCGTCGCGCCGGAATCCCTGCAGATAGAGCAGGCCTGTCGGCCCGGCATAGTCGAGCCAGACCGGAATCTCCTGCTTCACCTTCGGCTTGCCCTGGAAGGCAATGCCGAGGCCGGCTTCTTTCAGCATCGGGATGTCGTTCGAGCCGTCGCCGATGGAGAGGGTCGCGGCGGTCGGCAAAGCGCGCTCGTGGGCCAGGCGGCGCAAAGTATCGACCTTGGCTTGCGGGTCGATCAGCGGCGGCGGGATGCGGCCGGTGAGCCTGCCGCCCTCGAACTCCAAGTCGTTGGCGACGTCGCAATCGAAGCCGAGCGCCGCGCGCACCCGGCCGGTGAAATAGGTGAAGCCGCCGGAGACCAGCGCGGTATAGGCGCCATGGGCGCGCATGGTGGCGATGGCGGTCTTCATGCCGGGCGTGGCCTCGATCGTCGCCCAGGTGCGGGCGAAGGCGGATTCCTCCAGGCCGCGCATCAACTGGACGCGGGCCACCAGCGTGTCGGCGAAGCTCATCAGGCCGTTGACCGATTGCCGGGTCAGGTTGTCGATCTCCGCCTTGTGCGGGGTGAAGTTGGAGAGCTCGTCCAACGTCTCGCCGATGATGGCCGTCGCATCCATGTCAGAGACCAGCAGCCGCTTGCGGCGGTGCGCCGCCGGCAGCACGTTGACGTCGACCGGCACGTCGGTCAGGCGGCGGCGGATCTCCTCCAGCACGCCGAGGTCGTCGCCGGCGAACGGGTATTCCGCCGCGCGCTCCGGGTCGAGCCAGGCAATCGGCCCGGCCTTGGCGTCGGCTGCGGCGAGGCCGTGGTTGACCCGTTCGAGCAGGGCCGGTGTAAGCTCCGCCGCGTCGGGAGCGCAAATGAGCGACAGCACGAATTCCATGGCGAACGGGGGTATAGGCGAGACGGCGCGGGCGCACAAGCACCCGGCGGCGCCGGTGCGCCTGCCCGTGGTGGTGGTCGCCGGCCCGACCGCGAGCGGCAAGTCGGCGCTGGCGGCGCGCCTGGCCCACGACTTCGAGGGCATCGTCATCAACGCCGATTCCATGCAGGTCTATCGCGACCTGGCGATCCTGACCGCCCAGCCCAGCGCGGCGGAAATGGCCGCCGTGCCGCACCGGCTGTACGGCTTCCTGGCGCTCGACGATGCCTGCACCGCCGATCGCTGGGCGCTGCTGGCGAAGGCCGAGATCGACGCCGCGCACGCGACCGGCAAGCTGCCGATTCTGTGCGGCGGCACCGGCCTCTATCTGCGCGGCTTGATGCAGGGCTTCTCGCCGATTCCGGATATCCCACCCGAGGTGCGGCGGGAGGCGCGCGCGTTGCTGGCCGAGATCGGGGCGCCCGCCCTGCATGGACGCCTCGCGCGGCATGACCCCGAGATCGCCGCGCGCCTGCACCCCAACGACCCGCAGCGCGTCGCGCGGGCCTGGGAGGTGTGG
>JAEUKU010000096.1 GCA_016794075.1 Rhodospirillaceae bacterium | reverse complement strand
GTCGGGATGTCTGTGGCGCATCTCGGTTCCGCCGAGTTCGGGCGCGGCGACCGCGATGCAGCTCGCGCAAGGTGACTGGCTGATGGACTGGGGCGGCGGGCTGTTGTGGATCGTGCGGCCGGATGCGACCCCGGAGGACGCTGCGAAGCTGCGCGCGATGGTGCAGCGCGTCGGCGGCCATGCGACGTTGATGCGCGGCTCCGAATCCCTGCGCCGCGAGATCGATGTCTTCGCGCAGGACGTGCCGACCGCCTTGCTGCGACGGGTCAAGGAGGCTTTCGATCCGCTCCATGTCCTGAATCCAGGCCGCATGTATCGGGATTTCTAGGATCATGCAGACCACCTTCACCCTGGCGCAGTTGGCCGACCCGAACATCGCGGAAGCGGACAAGATCCTGCGCGCCTGCGTGCATTGCGGGTTCTGCACCGCGACCTGCCCGACCTATGTGCTGCTGGGCGACGAGCTGGATTCGCCGCGCGGGCGAATCTACCTGATCAAGCAGATGTTCGAGCAGGATCGCGATGCAACGGAGGTGGAGGCGCGGCACCTCGACCGCTGCCTCTCCTGCCTCGCCTGCATGACGACCTGTCCTTCGGGTGTCCACTACATGCACCTGGTCGACCAGGCGCGCGAGCATGTCGAGAAGACCTATGTGCGGCCTGCATCCGATCGCTGGATGCGGCGCCTGCTGGCGACAATCGTGCCGAATCCGACCCTCTTTCGTCTGGCGCTGGCCGGCGCGTCGCTGGCGAAGCTCGTCGGGGCGCAGCATTGGCTGCCCAGGCGGCTGCGCGCGATGGTCGGGCTGGCGCAATTTCCCGCGGCGCCGCGGCCGACCGATCGGCCGGGCCTGTTCCCGGCGCAGGGGCAGAGGCGCGGCCGCGTGGCGATCCTCGCCGGCTGCGCCCAGCCCGTGCTGCGGCCGGAGATCAACGAGGCGGCGATGCGCCTGCTGAACCGCCTCGGCATTGAAGTGGTGGTGGCGGAAGGGGCGGGGTGCTGTGGCAGCCTCACCCATCACATGGGCCTGGAGGACGCGGCGCTGGCCTCCGCCAAGGCCAACATCGCCGCCTGGCATCGCGAGATCGAAGCGGGCGGTCTCGATGCGATTCTGGTGACGACCTCGGGCTGTGGCACCACGATCAAGGATTACGGCTACCTGTTCCGCAGCGACCCCGTCTGGCGCGAGCGCGCGCAGGCGGTCTCGGAGCGCGCGCTCGACATCACCGAATACCTGGCGAAGCTCGGCCTGCCGCCGATGGCCGCGCCGCAAAACCTGCGCCTCGCCTATCATGCGGCCTGTTCGCTGCAACACGGCCAGAAGGTGACCGAGGCGCCGAAGCAGCTGCTGCGCGAGGCCGGGTTCACGGTGCTGACCGTGCCCGAGGGGCATCTCTGCTGCGGTTCTGCCGGCACCTACAACATGCTGCAGCCGGAGCTGTCGCAACGCCTGCGTGACCGCAAGGCGGCGAACATCAAGAGCCTCGCGCCGGATCTCGTCGCCACCGGCAATATCGGCTGCATGCAGCAATTGGAGGATGCCGTCGGCGTACCGATCTTGCACACGGTGGAATTACTCGACTGGGCTCATGGAGGCCCGAAGTCGGAACGATTCAGCTAAACTCTAAGACCCGTCCTGCCAGGGCTTGGCCCTGGCATCCACGAGTTTGCCTGCCGCGATCCGGCCTTGCCCAAAGAAACTCGTGGATGGCATGGCCAAGCCATGCCATGACGGCTGAGTGAGTGGTAACCACTGCGCCTCAGCTCTCCGCCACGCAATTCAGCATGCGGTTGAGCACGTAGTGGCCGCGCTCGGCGACCATCTGTTTCCAGTCGTCGTGCTCCTGGTAGAAGGCGGCGCGAATCTGGGCCTTGATGTCGCGGCCTTGGGCCGAGTCCACCTTGCCGTGGACGTAGAGCCAGTTGTCGGCGCGCACGGCGCGGATCATGTCCTCCTTCGGGATGGTGCCGTATTCGAGCGTGATGCCGGCGACCTTGGCGTTCGACAGCGCCTGGCACACGCCGATATTGATGTCGCCGAGGACGAGATAGGAGGACGAGGTGCCGTCGTCGAAATAGGTCGCCTCCTTGCCCCACCAGTCCTTCATCAGGAAGTGCCCGGGCTCCTTGGCGCCGTGGTTGGACATGATCTCGCCGAAGCCATAGGGGCCGAGGCCGGTATGCAGGTCGACGAAAGCGGCCAGCTTCACCGTCGCGTTGAACGGCGCCAGGATCGCCCGGATGGTGCGGTTGGACCAGACCGGCTGGGTGCCGCCGTAGAATACGCCCTGCGGATCGAAATACTGGCCGGCCGCGATGGCGTCGGACAGCGCGCCGTCGCCGTGCTTCGCTCCATAGGCGCGCAGGATGCGATCGGCCTGGGCGACGCTCTCCGGCGTCCACGCCGCCGGGCAAATCGCATCCCGCAGCTCGACATAGCCCTTGTTCTCCGGATAGGGCTTCGCATGGTCGACGAAGTTCCGGTTGAGGTCGACATTGTCCTCGTTCACCCGCCGCACATGGGAAAAGCCGTAGGGGTTGATGGCGTGGACCAGGAGTAAGGCGGTCCTTGGCGGCAGCGTCTTGGCGCCGCCTGCGGCCAGCCAGCTCACCTGGATGCCGGAGCCGCAGAAGCCCTCCGCGCCATGGGTCGACGAGGTGCAGATCAGCAGGCGCTCCGCATCGGCGGGACCGAACAGCACCACATCGGTGCTGAGATCCTCGCCGGCCGCGCCCTTGGCTGGATTGGCGTGGGGAACGACCTTCGCGCCGCATGCCGCGGCCATCTCGCGGAAGGCCTGCCGGGCGGCGGCGTAGGTGGTGCGGAAGTGCTGAGGCGCCATCATGATTCGGCATCGCTCCCCAAGATTTGATGCAGACAATGCATAGCTGATCCTGGGTTCCGGGTGCTAATTTTTTGCTTATGCGCCGTTCCCGCCTCGGCGGCCTAATGGCCGCAACCATCATGGGGTCTCTGATCGTGTCGGCCGCCAGCGCCGATCAAAGCGATCCGCGGCTGCGCGCCCTGTTCTCCGACTTGGAGGCGGCGCCGAACGCGGAGGCCGCTGCGGAGCTCGAATCGCGGATCTGGTCGATCTGGTCTAAAACCGGCGATGCCGACCTCGACAAGATCTATGAGGTCGGTAGCCAGGCGCTGGCGCTGGGCGATCTCGGCACCGCGCTGAAGATCTTCGACACCATCGTCGCCAAGGCGCCCGATTTCGCCGAGGGCTGGAACAAGCGCGCGACTATCCACTACCTGCTCGGCAATTACGCGCAGTCGATCGCCGACATCGACCGTACCCTGGCGCTGGAGCCGCATCATTTCGGCGCGCTCGCCGGGCTCGGCCTGGTCAACCTGCAGCTCGAGCGCGACGAAGCGGCGCTCGACGCCTTCGAGCGGGTGCTGCGGGTCAGCCCGCAGAGCGCCACGGCCAAGGCGAATATCGAGTTCGTGATGCAGCGGATAAAGGACAAGTCCATCTGAGTCGTGCGCCGCGACTCCTCCAGACTTCTCATCTTGACTTTCCGCCCGCCGAACCTTCGACTGGGCTTCTTTTCCGGCCGAGGGGGAACATGAGCGACCGGTCCTATCTGCGACTGCTCCGCGATCCGGGCTTCGCCTGGATGCTGGCCTCGCAATTCCTCGGCGCCCTCAACGACAACATCTATCGCTGGTCGATCACCTTCTTCGCCCTCGACCTGGCGCGCCAGCCGGGTGCCGGCTGGGATGCCGAGGTGCTGGTCGCCACGATCGGCGCGGCGCTGATGTCGCCCTATCTCATCTTCTCGAACTATGCCGGGCAGCTTGCCGACCGTTTTTCCAAGCGGTCCGTGCTGATCGCCACCAAGAGCCTGGAGATCGTCGCCATGGCGGCGGCGCTCGGCGCCTTCTTCATCGGTGACGTCGCGGCGATGATCGTGGTGCTGTTCTTCATGGGTGCGCAATCGGCGCTCTACAGCCCGGCGAAATACGGCTGCCTGCCGGAACTGCTACCGGACCGCGACCTGTCGCGCGGCAATGCGCTGGTGGAGATGAGCACCTTCCTCGCCATCATCATCGGCGGTGTGCTGGGCGGCACCATCTATGAGTCTTTCAGCCACAATCTGCCGGTGATCGGCGTGATCGTGCTCGCCGTTTCGGTTCTGGGCACGCTCTGCGCCTTCGGCATCGGCCGCACGCCGCCGGGCCGGCCGCACAAGCGCTTCTCGTGGAATCCCGTGGGCGATGTCGCGCTCGGCGTGCGGGAGCTCTACCGCAACCGCCGGCTCTGGCTCACCGTTCTGGGCATCAGCTACTTCTGGTTCGTCGGCGCCTTGATCCAGCAATTGATCCCGCTGTTCGGCGACCAGGTGCTGCGCACCCAGCCGACCGAGACGCAATTGCTGGGTGCCGTCATCGCCATCGGCATCGCCTTGGGCAGCCTCGCGGCGGGCCGGCTGTCCGGCGCGAAAGTGGAACTCGGCCTGGTGCCGATCGGCGCGGTGGGCATGGCGCTCGGCGCCTTTGTGCTGGCGGGGATCGACAATTCCTATCTCGCCGCCGCGCTGACGCTGGCCTGGCTCGGCTTTTTCGGCGGGCTCTATTCGGTGCCGCTCAACGCCATGCTGCAGCAGAAGGCGGATGAGGACAAACGCGGCCGCTTCATCGCCGCCAACAACGTCTTGAACACGCTCGGCATCCTGCTGGCTTCCGGCGTGCTGGCGCTCTCCGGCGGCCTGCTCGGCCTGTCGCCCAAGGCCAATGCCGTGCTGGCGGGGCTGACCGCGCTCGGCGTCATCACCTATCTGCTGATCCTGCTGCCGGATTTCCTGATCCGCTTCTGCCTGTGGCTGCTGACCCATTCGATCTACCGCATCCGCATCGTCAACCCGCAGCACGTGCCGCTGAACGGGCCGGCGCTGCTGGTCGCCAATCACCTGTCCTTCATCGACGGGCTGCTGGTCGGCGCCTGCGTGCAGCGCTTCGTGCGCTTCATGGTCTATGCGCCGTTCTTCCAGATGCCGCTGCTGGGCCGGCTGTTCAAGCTGATGCGGGCGATCCCGACCGGCGGGGGCGGGGCCAAGGGCGCCATCGCCGCGATCCGCCGCGCGCGGGAGGAACTGCAGGGCGGCCATGTGGTCTGCATCTTCGCCGAGGGGGCCATCAGCCGCACCGGCAACATGCTGCCCTTCAAGCGCGGCTTCGAGAAGATCGTCGAGGACCTCGACGTGCCGATCATCCCGGTCCATCTCGACCAGGTCTGGGGCAGCATCTTCAGCTTCAAGGACGGCAAGTTCTTCTGGAAATGGCCGGCGCGCTTCTTCTACCCCGTCACCATCACCTTCGGCGCGCCGATGCCGTCCGGCACCCGCGCCTGGGATGTGCGCCGCAAGCTGCTGGAAATGGGCGGCGAGGCCTTCCAGGTCCGCCGCAAGAGCGGCGATCTCGTGCATCTGCGTTTCGTTGCCCAGGCGAAGCGCTCCTGGTCCCGCTTCTGCATGGCGGATTCACTGGGCCAGAGCGTCACCTTCGGTAAGGCGCTGACCGGCGCCGTGCTGCTGGCGCGGCGCTTTCGCACCTTGTTCGCAAGCGAGGAACGCGTCGGTATCCTGCTGCCGGCCTCGGTCGGCGCGGCGCTGGTCAATATGGGCCTGATGCTGGCCGGCAAGGTGCCGGTCAATCTCAACTTCACCATCGGCGCCGAAGCGATGCAGGCGGCGATCGACAAGGCGGAGATCAAGCACATCGTCGCGGCGCGGCCGTTCCTGGCCAAGGCGAAGCTCGCCGAGCGGCCGGACATGGTCTTCGTCGAGGATATGCTGAAGGAAGTCGGCAAGGGCGAGCGCGCGCTCACCTACGTGCTGCTGCGCATCCTCAGTCCGCGCTGGGTCCGGCGTTATGCCGGCACGCCGCGGCAGAGCCCGCACGATCTCTGCACCGTCATGTTTTCCTCCGGCTCCACGGGGCAGCCGAAGGGCGTGATGCTGTCGCACCACAACATCGTCTCCAACCTGGAGGCGATCGGGCAGATCC
>JAEUKU010000038.1 GCA_016794075.1 Rhodospirillaceae bacterium | reverse complement strand
TGCTCGGACTGGACAAGAACGGGATGGCGGAGAGGGTGGGATTCGAACCCACGGTACCCTCGCGGGTACAACGGTTTTCGAGACCGCCCCGATCGACCACTCTGGCACCTCTCCGCATATCAAGGTGTGGTTCGCCGAAGGCGGCCGGACAATAGCGACGGCGGGGGCGGGCCGCAAGCCTGCTGGGAAATCCCTCAGACCGGACCGGTTCGGGGCGGATTCCCGCCGGATACGTCCCGAAAGACTTCCCCGGCGTTTGGCCGGCTGGGCTTCTGTGGCATAGTCGGCCTCCGCCGGACGCGGCCCGGATCGGGGGAGCCCCGCCGGCCACCATTTCGCCATCCGACGACGCGATTTCAGGGGGAGATATGAGCGCAGATCGCCGCATCCGCTGGGGCATCATTTCAACGGCCGCCATCGGCACCAAGAAGGTCATTCCGGGCATCCAGCGCTCGCCGCATTCCGAGGTCGTCGCCATCGCCTCGCGCGAGCTCGGCCGGGCCCAGGCGGCGGCGAAAGAGCTCGGCATCCCGCGGGCCTATGGCTCCTACGAGGCGCTGCTGGCCGATCCGGAGATCGACGCGGTCTATAACCCGCTGCCCAACCATTTGCATGTGCCGCTGACCCTGCAGGCGGCCAAGGCGGGCAAGCATGTGCTGTGCGAGAAGCCGGTGGCGCTGAACGCGGCGGAGGCCGAGCAGCTGCGCCAATGCCCGAAGGACCGGCTGGTGATGGAGGCCTTCATGGTGCGCTTCCATCCGCAATGGCTGCGGGCGCGCGAGATCGTGCAGAGCGGCGCCTTGGGCGAGCTCAAATCCATCAACGTCGTCTTCAGCTACTACAACACCGACCCCAAGAACGTGCGCAACCAGGCCGAGATCGGCGGCGGCGGCATCATGGATATCGGCTGCTATCCGGTGGTCGGCGCCCGCTTCCTGTTCGGCGCCGAGCCGAAGCGCGTCGTTTCCCTGGTCGAACGCGACCCGAATTTCAGGACCGACCGGCTGGCCGGGGCGCTGGCCGATTTCGGCAACGGGCGCCAGCTGGTCTTCACCGTCTCGACGCAATTGGTGCCGTTCCAGACCGTGCAGGCGCTGGGCACCAAGGGGCGGCTGGAGATCCTCATCCCCTTCAACGCGCCGCAGGGCGAGGCGACGACGATCTTCGTCGATGACGGCGCCGCCCTCGACCGCTCCAGCGCGCGCAAGGAGGTCCTGCCGGTCAGCGATCAATATGCCGAGCAGGCGGAGAATTTCGCCCTCGCCGTGCTGGGCAGGAAGAGCCTGCCCTACGGCATCGAGGACGCGATCCAGAACATGCGCATCCTCGACGCCCTGTTCCAGTCGGAGCGGAGCGGCGCCTGGGTGGCGCTGTAGCGCATGCCATACCGCAGCCCAGCGGAGGACCTGCCGGAGATCCCGGTCTTCGATTGCGCCGCCTTGGGCGCGGCGCACCTGGCCGAAATGGCCCTGCCGCGCGCCAGGCGCATGATGGAGATCGGCGCGCGCAATCTGTCTCTGCCGGTCCTGGTCCTGGCCGATTGGCGCTCGCGCGCCTGGCTGGCGAAGAACGAGACGCCCTATGGCGCGGAGATCGACCGCATCGCCAAGCGCGTCGGCGCGCCCGGCGCCCATGCGCTCAATATCTCGCATGAATGGGCCTGCACCAGCGCCGCCCTCGGGCCAACGCTGCTGCGCGCCCTCGACTGGCCGTTCCACGGGCTGGGGCGCGAGGTGGTGGTGGCGCGGCACGACAGCGCCTTCGGACCCTGGCTCAACGTCACCTGGCCCGGCTTCGTCGGCGCGCTGACCGGGCTGGCGCCGGGCCGCTTCGCCGCGGCGATGAACCAGGCGCCTTTGCGCCATCGCACGCGGGTTTTCCCGATCGACTGGTTGATAGATCGCCTGAAGGTCGGCGCCAGCCGGGCCTTGCCGCCGACGCACCTGCTGCGCCTCGCCTTCGAGACGGCGAAGAATTTCGACCATGCCGTCGCCATGCTGCGCGACACGCCGATGGCGCTGCCGGCCCTGTTCGCCGTGACCGGCCCGGACGGCCAGGCGGCCATCATCGAGCGGCAGGAGCGCTCGGCCATCCTGCACAAGGGCAATGGGGTGATGGCGAACCACTGGCTCAATCCCGAATGGCACGGAAGGCCGCGCGGCATCGACAGCCCCGGGCGCGGGGCAGGCCTGACCCGGCAGGTTGAGCAGGCAGGGGGCGAACAGGCAGGGACGGCGCTCGGCCAAGGCTTCGCCTGGCTACGGCCGCCCGTCCTCAACCGCCTGACCCGGCTGGCGGCGGTGATGAATCCGGCCGCCGGGACCCTGCAATTGGTCGGGCTGGAGCGGATGGGCCGCATCGCGCTGCCCGCCACCCGCATCCTGAAGCTCGAGACCCCACCCGCGAAACGCCGCTAAGGCCTTGAATCGGGCCATATTCCCCGGCCGGGCCAGGAGCCGGCGGAACTTGCCAAAGGCTTGGCAAAGCTGGAAAAATGGCGCTCCAGGGCGCCAAGGCCGGGGTTGACACTGCGGGGTCGGCCTGTATATTCCCGCGCCTTGGACGGGCCGCCCCGGAAAGCCGGGCAGGCGGCCCCATGTTTTTGTCCCGAACGGCGGTGATCGCGGATCGGGGAAGAGATCGAGACGGGACATCATGTTCGCAGTGATCAAGACGGGCGGC
The DNA here is from genome assembly GCA_016794075.1 of Rhodospirillaceae bacterium. Classification (GTDB taxonomy): domain Bacteria; phylum Pseudomonadota; class Alphaproteobacteria; order Dongiales; family Dongiaceae; genus Dongia_A. Next base: position 360 of record JAEUKU010000038.1, on the reverse strand, counting down.
AAGCAGTACAAGGTCGCCGAAAACGACGTCATTCTGGTCGAGAAGCTCGAAGTCGAGCCGGGCCAGGATGTCACCTTCAAGGACGTGCTGATGGTCGGCCAGGACACCAACCTGAAGGTCGGCGCGCCCCTGGTGCAGGGTGCCAGCGTCGTGGCCAAGGTCCTGGACCAGGCCCAGGCCGACAAGGTTCTGATCTTCAAGAAGAACCGTCGCCACAATTACCGCCGCAAGCGCGGCCACCGTCAGAAGCTGACGGTCGTGCGCATCACCGGCATCAAGGCCGCCTGAGATTTAAGGAGTCGGATCCATGGCACATAAGAAAGCAGGCGGTTCATCCCGCAACGGTCGCGATACCGCCGG
>JAEUKU010000007.1 GCA_016794075.1 Rhodospirillaceae bacterium | reverse complement strand
AGACGCAGCGCCGCTGGATCACTGCCGGCGGAATCCGCTCGACCGGATTGACCGGCGCGCTCGGCATCGCCCAGCTCGTCGCCAGGCATTTCGCCGAGGTCTTCGGCGGCATGAAGGAGCAGGACCCGGTCTGGACTCCGGTGCCCAACCTCGCCGAGGACCGCCCGCGCCACTATTTGACCCCGGCGGCCGGCGACATCGTCTGCCATTGCGAATGGGTGACTCGGACCGAGGTTGAGGCGGCGTTGACGGGCCCGCTGCCCGCCGGCGATCTCGGCGGGCTGAAGCGGCGCACGCGCTGCATGATGGGCCGCTGCCAGGGCTTCTATTGCGGCGCCCATGTCGCCACCATGGCGGAAGGGAAGTTCGCCTCATGACCCGCTGGTCCGATGTCATCATCCTCGGCGGCGGTCCGGCCGGGCTCTCCTGCGCCCGCGAGCTGCGCAAGCTTGGCGTGAAGACGGTGACGCTCTTGGAGCGCGAGGCGGAGCTGGGCGGCGTGCCGCGCCATTGCGGCCATACCGGCTACGGCCTGCGCGAATTCGGCAAGCTCTATACCGGCCCGGATTATGCCAAGCGCATCGCCGACGATGCCGCCGAGGCCGATCTGCGCCCGCGTACGACGGTGCTGAAAATCGAGCCCGGCGGCTTGATCCGCGCCACCGGAGCCAACGGCATGGAAGACCTGCAGGCCAAGGCGGTGGTGCTGGCCCTGGGCGCGCGCGAGACGCCGCGCAGCGCGCGACTCATCTCAGGCACCCGGCCCTTCGGCGTGATGAACACCGGGGCCCTGCAGCAATTCGTCTATCTGCACGGCCGCTGCCCGTTCGAGCGGCCGGTCGTCATCGGCAGCGAGCTGGTCGCCTTCTCCACCCTGCTCACTTTGCGCCATGCCGGCATCAAGCCGCTGGCGATGATCGAGGAACGCCCGCGCATCACCGCGCACCATCCCGGCGACTGGATCGCCCGGCTCGGCTTCGGCGTGCCGATCATGACCGGCACGCGGCTGGTGCGCATCCTGGGGAACGACCGCGTCGAGGCGGTCGAGATCGACCGCGGCTTCGGTCCCGAGCGGCTGGATTGCGACGGCGTCGTCCTCACCGGCCGCTTCCGCCCGGAATCCGCGCTCATCGCCGCCAGCCATATCGAGCTCGATCCCGGCACCAGCGGCCCGGCCATCGACGGCTATTTCCGCTGCTCCGACCATTCCTATTTCGCCGCCGGCAACATCCTGCGCGGCATCGAGACCGCCGGGCAGTGCTGGCGCGAGGGCAAGGCTGCCGCGCACATGGCCCTGGCCCGGCTGGAGGGCCGCCTGCCGCAGCGCCAGGCCGATGCCCGCGTCGCCATCCAGGGGCCCCTCGCCTATGTCTACCCGCAGCGCATCTACCGCGACGCGCCGACCACCAATCCCCTGCTGTTCAAGGCCCGCGTGCAGCGCGAAGTGCGCGGCCGCCTGTCGGTCATCGTCGACGGCGCAGTGGTCTGGTCGAAGCGCATCTCCGCTTTGCCCGAGCGCCGCATCGATTGGAAGCTGCCCTACCGCGACATGAAGAACTGCCACCAGGTCACGGTGGAGCTCGATGCGGCTTGACGACGGCAATACAAAGTCAATCCCACCACTCGCTTTGCTCCTTCCCCCCTTGCGGGGGAAGGGTGGGATGGGGGGTGATGCAGCGCCAAGTGTTGCCAGCGGCAGTCTTCACTTGTATCGCCTCCGGCGATGCGCGCTCTCAGAGCGCGGCACCCCCCATCCGGGTGCGGCTAAGCTCGGCGTTGCCTCGCTAAGCCTCCGCTGCCTTCCCCCACAAGGGGGGAAGGGAAGAAAATGACCGCCATCCTCGCCATCGACCAGGGCACCACCGGCACCAAGGCGCATCTGCTGCGCGATGACGGCGCATTCGAGACGCTCGCCGGCTTCGAGCACCAGCAGATCTATCCGCAACCCGGCTGGGTCGAGCATGACCCGGAGGAGCTGCTTGCGCATGTGCAGGCATGCACCGCCCGCGCCGGCGACGCGGCCGCCATCGGCATCGCCAACCAGGGCGAGACCGTCATCGCCTGGGACGCGCGGACCAAGCGGCCGATCCACAACGCCATCGTCTGGCAGGACGCGCGCACCTCGGATGCGACCGAGCGCCTGAAATCGGAGGGCAAGGAGCAGATCACGCTGGCCCGTGCCGGCCTGCCGCTCGATCCCTATTTCTCGGCCAGCAAGCTGCGCTGGCTGCTCGACAATGTGCCGGAGGCGCAGCAATTGCGCCGCGAGGGTCGCCTGCGCTTCGGTACCAGCGATGCCTATTTCCTCGACCGCCTCGCCGGTAATTTCGCCACCGACGTCACCACGGCGTCGCGCACCAGCCTGATGAACCTCGAGACCTTGCGCTGGGACGAGCAGTTGGCCGATCTCTTCGGCGTGCCGATCGAGTGCCTGCCCGAGATCCGCTCCACCACCGGCGCTTTCGGCGCCATCGGCAAGGCGGCGGTGACCGCCAGCCTCGTCGACCAGCAAGCCGCGCTGTTCGGGCACGGGTGCCGGCGCAGGGGCGACGCCAAGATCACCTTCGGCACCGGCGCCTTCGCCCTCGCAATCGCCGGCGATGCCGTACCGCGCGACCCGAAGAGCGGCCTGGAATCCACCGTCGCCTGGAAGCTGGGCGCGGCGCCTTGCGCCTATGCGCTGCAAGGCGGTATCTACAACGCCGCTTCCGCCGTGAACTGGGCAAGATCGCTCGGCCTTTTCGGCGACTATGCCGAGATCGATTCCTTCGCGGCGGAGAGTGCGATCTCGCGCGGCCTCGCCTTCGTGCCGGCGCTCTCGGGCCTCTCCTGCCCCTATTGGGACCGCCGCGCCGCAGGACTCTGGCTCGGCATGGGGCTCGACACCAACAAGGCCGATCTGATGCAGGCGCTGCTGGAGGGTGTCGCGCTGCTGGCCGAGACGGTGCTTGCCACCATCGACGCGCTGTCGCCCCTGGGTGCGGTGGTCTCGGTCGATGGCGGCCTCAGCCGTAACCGATACTTCACCCGCTTCCTGGCCGAGGCCACCAACAAGCGCATCCGCGTGCCGGCCAGTGCCGAGCTGACCGGCCTGGGCGCGGCGCAACTGGCGCTGCTCGGCGCCGGCAGGTCGACGCTCGACACCCTGCCCGCCCCCGCGCCCCGCGCCGAGATCGCACCGCAGGCGCCGCTCCCCCGCGCCCTCCACGCCCGCTTCGCCGACGCGGTCGCGCGCAGCAAGGCGTGGCGCTAGAGTATCAAGCCCGCGACGTTGCCACGCGGAGTCCCGACAGCGTGCGGCAAACCATCGCAAAAGCGGCCATTTCCGGGCCTTCCAGGCCGATTTTCAGCCCCTTCCCCGCCGCGCGGAACCGGCTAGAATGCGGCCGATTCAGGAGCCCCGGCCGCAAGGCCGGCCTCAGGCAGAACCCAAGGACTTGGACATCATGAGCAACGACGCCGCCGCCTTGCGTGGCAACTGGAACTACCCGACCTCGGTCAAGTTCGGCTGCGGCCGCATCAAGGAGCTGGCCGATCACTGCAAGGCGCTGGGCATGAAGCGCCCGCTGCTGATCACGGATCCCGGTCTGGCAAACCTGCCGATGATCAAGGACGCCATCGCGCGCAACGAGGAAGCCGGCCTGAAGACAGGGCTCTTCAGCAACATCCAGGGCAATCCGACGGGCAAGAACGTCGAGGACGGCATCGCCGCCTACAAGGCCGGCGGCCATGACGGCGTCATCGCCTTCGGCGGCGGCTCGGCGCTCGACGCGGCCAAGGCCGTGGCGCTGATGGTCGGCCAGAAGCGGCCGATCTGGGATTTCGAGGATATCGGCGATTGGTGGACCCGCGTCGACCCCAACGGCATCGCGCCCATCGTCGGCGTGCCGACCACCTCGGGCACCGGCTCGGAAGTGGGCCGCGCCTCGGTCATCACCGACGAGGCGAAGCACGTGAAGAAGATCATCTTCCATCCGAAGATGCTGCCCTCGATCGTCATCGACGATCCGGAGCTGACCGTGGGCTTGCCGCCGCACATCACCGCGGCGACCGGCATGGACGCGCTGTCGCATTGCCTGGAGGCCTATTGCGCGCCGGGCTATCACCCGCTCGCCGACGGCATCGCGCTCGAAGGCATGCGCCTGGTGAAGGAGGCCCTGCCCGCCGCGGTGAAGGACGGCAAGAACCTGGTCGCCCGCGCCAACATGATGGCGGCGGCCAGCATGGGCGCCACGGCCTTCCAGAAGGGCCTCGGTGGCATGCACGCGATCAGCCATCCGCTGGGCGCGCTCTACAACACCCATCACGGCCTGACCAACGCCGTGGTCATGCCCTACGTGCTGGAATACAACCGCGCCGCCATCGACGAGCGCATGGCAAGGCTCGCCGCCTATCTCGGCCTGCCGAACCCGTCCTTCAAGGCGGTGCTGAACTGGATCCTCGCCCTGCGCAAGGAGATCGGCATCCCGCACACGCTGAAGGAGATCGGCGTCGACGACAAGCGCGTCGACCTCGTCGCCGAAATGGCAGCGGCCGATCCCAGCGCGGGCGGCAACCCGATCAAGGTCGGCGCCAACGA
>JAEUKU010000436.1 GCA_016794075.1 Rhodospirillaceae bacterium | reverse complement strand
GTTCACCACCGCCAGCGGCCGGAAGATGCAGCTGCTGGATCTTCCCGGCATCTACGGCTTCACCACGCGTTCCCTCGACGAGCGCATCGCGATGGACACCATCCTGGGCCGCAACGCCGAAGATGCGGCGCCGGATGCGCTGCTTGTGCTGGTCGATGCCAGCGACCTGCGCACGCAGCTCCATTTCATCCTGCAGGTGCGCGCGCTGGGCCGGCCGATGATCCTGGCGCTCAACATGTTCGACCTCGCCCAACGCGACGGCGTGCGGATCGACGTTCCGGCGCTCGAGCGCAGGCTCGGCATCCCGGTGGTGCCGACCCGTGCGACCCGCGCCAGTGGCCGCGCGGCCCTGCTCGACCGGATCGATCGCGTGACCGCGGGCAAGTGGCCGGCGGCCGCGTCGGCGCCGCACGCCGCCGATCTGCGTACGCTCCAGCGCGAGGCGCGGCAGATCGCACGCGAGGTGATCCTGGCCGAACCGGCGATGAACACGCTGACGCGGGCGGTCGACCGGATCGTGCTCAACAAGCTCCTTGGGCCGGCCATCCTCGCCACACTGCTCTTTCTCATGTTCCAGGCGGTCTTCGCCTGGGCCTCGGCGCCGATGGACGTTATCGATGGCGCGTTCGTGCAGCTCGGCCAATGGTTGGCCGCTACGCTGCCGGACACCTGGTTCCGCAGCCTGCTGACGGACGGGATCATCGCCGGAATCGGCAGCGTCGTGATCTTCCTGCCGCAGATCATCATCCTGTTCGCCTTCATCCTGCTGCTCGAAGCCTCCGGCTACATGGCGCGGGCGGCATTCCTCATGGACGAGTTGATGCTGCGGGTCGGCTTGAGCGGCCGGGCCTTCATTCCCCTGCTGTCGAGCTTCGCCTGCGCCATTCCCGGCATGATGGCGGCGCGCACCATCGAGAACGAGCGTGACCGCCTGGTAACCATCATGATCGCGCCATTGATGACCTGCTCCGCGCGCCTGCCGGTCTATACGCTCATCATCGGCGCGTTCATTCCGGCGGAAGACATCGGCCCCTTCGGCCTGCAGGGCCTGGTGATGTTCGCTCTCTACCTGGTGGGCATCGTCAGCGCGGTCGTCGTGGCCTTCGTGTTCAAGCGCACCGCCGCCAAGGGGCCGCGGCAATCGCTGCTCATGGAGCTGCCGACCTACAAGCTGCCCGATCCACGGGATTTCCTGATCAACCTGGCGACCCGCGCCTGGGCCTTCCTGCGGCGCGCGGGCACGGCGATCTTCACGGTCTCGGTGGTGCTGTGGTTCCTCGCCAGCTATCCGGCGGGGGCGGTGGGCATCCGGCAGTCCTTTGCCGGCATGATCGGCGGGCTGATCGAGCCGATCCTGCGCCCGATCGGCTTCAACCTGGAGATCGCCATCGCCCTGGTGCCGGGCATGGCCGCGCGGGAAGTGGCCGTGGGCGCGCTCGGCACCGTCTATGCGGTGCAAGGTACGGCCGAAGAAAGCCTCGGCGCGGCGCTGCAGCAGGCCTGGTCGCTGCCGACCGCCCTCGCCTTCCTGGCTTGGTATCTCTACGCGCCGCAATGCCTGGCGAGCCTGGCGGTCGCCAGGCGGGAGACGAATTCCTGGCGCTGGACGGCGGCCATCGTCGTCTATCTGTTTGCGCTCGCCTATGCCGCCGCCGGCGCCACCTACTGGGTCGCCAGCTGGATGGGGCTTTAGGCCCGCTTGCGCTCCGGCTCGTCCTCGAGCACGGCATTAGGGCCGGCCCGCTCGCGGCGCGGCGTCTTGCCGAAGAAGTCGCGGTAGCACTTGGAGAAGTGCGAGGCGGAGACGAAGCCGCAGGCGAGCGCGATGTCGATCACCGACATGTTGGTCTGCAGCAGCAGCAGCCGCGCGCGGTTGAGGCGCAGCTCGACGTAGTAGCGCGCCGGCGAGCGGTGCAGGTATTTGGCGAACAGCCGCTCCATCTGCCGGCTGGAAAGGCCGGCGGCCTCGGCCAGGTCCTGGCGACTCAGCGGCTCCTCGAGGTTCTGCTCCATCAGCTGGATCACCTGGATCAGCTTCGGATGCCGCACGCCCAATCGCGCGGTCAGCGCCATGCGCTGGTGATCGTGGCGGTCACGGATGCGTTCGTGGATGAACTGTTCCGACACGGATGCCGCAAGATCATGGCCATGCTGCTGCGAGATCATGTTCAGCATCATGTCCAGAGCCGCCGTGCCGCCGGAGCAGGTGAAGCGGTTGCGGTCGATCTCGAACAGTTCGGAGGTCGCTTCGATCTCCGGGAAGTTCTCGGAGAAGCTGGCGAGATTTTCCCAGTGGATGGTGCAGCGATAGCCGTTCAGCATGTTGGCCCGCGCCAGGATATGGGCGCCGGTGCAGAGCGCGCCGATATCGGCGCCCTGGCGGTCGGCGCGGCGCAACGCGGCGAAGACGTTCTTGTCCTCGTAAAGGTGGCCGTCGATGCCGCTGCACAGGATGACGATCTGGTAATTGCCGATCTGCTCGACGCTGCCCTCGGGCGTGAGTTCGATGCCGTTGCTTGCCTTGACCGGCTTGCCGTCCGGCGAGAACAGGTGCCAGCGATAGAGCTCCTTGCCGCTGGCACGGTTGGCCAGGCGCAAGGGCTCGATGGCCGAGGTGAAGGCGATCATGGAAAAGTTCGGCACCAGCAGGAACGCCATTTCCTGCGGCAGCTTGCTCGGTTTGGCTCCAAACATGGGCCTGTCGCCCCCCTCCAAGGCGCCTGGTCCCCGAAACGCCCACGGCGCGATCTGAAAAGTCGGTGCCGTCTATAGAACAAAATG
>JAEUKU010000387.1 GCA_016794075.1 Rhodospirillaceae bacterium | reverse complement strand
TGGCGGCGTTCGAGCCGATCTCCTGGGAGCAGGCGCTGGACGAGACTGCCGAGCGCTTCCTCAAGGCGGAGCAGGCCTGGGGCGCCGAATCGGTGTTCCCGTATTTCTATGCCGGCACCATGGGCCTGGTGCAGCGTGACGGCATCGAGCGTCTGCGGCACGCGAAGAAGTATTCGCGGCAGAAAAGCACGATCTGCGTGGCGCTCTCGGACGCCGGCTGGATGGCGGGCGTCGGCGTGATGCGCGGGGTCGATGCGCGCGAGATCGTCGATAGCGACCTGATCATCGCCTGGGGCACCAACCCGGTCTCCACCCAGGTCAACGTGATGACCCATGTCGCCCGCGCGAGGAAGGAGCGCGGCGCGAAGTTCATCTGCGTCGATCCCTATCGCAACCCGACGGCGGAGGTCGCCGACCAGCACATCATGCTGCGGCCCGGCACCGACGCGGCGCTGGCGCTGGGCATGATCCATGTGCTGTTCGCCGAAGGCTTTGCCGATCGCGCCTACATGGCGCGCTACGCCGACGATCCGGCGGCGCTGGAGGCCCATGTCCGCGATCGCACGCCGGAATGGGCGGCGGAGATCACCGGCGTGGCGGCGGATACCATCCGCGACTTCGCCCGTCTCTACGGCCGGACGAAGAACAGCTTCATCCGCGTCGGCTTCGGCTTTGCCCGTGCGCGCAACGGCGCGGTCTCGCTGCACGCCGTCACCTGCCTGCCCACGGTGACCGGCGCCTGGGCGGTGAATGGCGGCGGCGCGCTCTATTCCAACCGCTCGATCTACCGCATCGACGACACGCTCATCACCGGCAAGGAGATGCGGGATCGCCATGTGCGCGAACTCGACCAGTCGCGCCTCGGTGCCGTGCTGACCGGCGACAAGCGCGACCTCGGCGACGGCCCGCCGGTCATGGCGATGATCGTGCAGAACACCAACCCGATGATGGTCTGCCCCAATACCAATCTGGTGCGCCAGGGCATGTCGCGCGATGATCTCTTCGTCTGCGTGCACGAGCAGTTCATGACCGAGACGGCGGCGATGGCCGACATCGTGCTGCCGGCCACCACGTTCCTGGAGCATGACGACATCTATCGCGGCAGCGGTCACACCTTCCTGCAGGTGACGCGGAAGGTGGTCGAGCCCTATGCCGAGGCACGGACGAATCATTTTGTCATCTGCGAACTCGCCAGGCGGCTCGGCTGCAGCCATCCGGGTTTCGCCATGACCGAATGGGAGATCATCGCCGAGACCCTGAAGCGGTCCGGCTGGCCCGGGCCCGACGAGATTCATGCCAAGCATTGGCAGGAATGCGCGCTGGACTTCGACACCGCGCATTTCAAGGCCGGCTTCGGCCATGCCGACGGCAAGTTCCATTTCAAGGCCGATTGGGCGCAGATCGGCAAGGACCATGCGCGGCTGCCCAGCCTGCCTGACATCGCCCCGGTCTTCGACGCGGCGACGGATGAGCGGCCGTTCCGGATGGTGACGGCGCCGGCGCGCTCCTTCCTCAACTCGACCTTCACCGAAACCCCGGGCTCGCAAAAGCGCGAGGGGCGGCCCACGCTCCTCATCCATCCGGCGGACGCGGCGCGACTCGGCCTGGGCGAGGGCGACCTGGCGGAGATCGGCAATGCGCGCGGCAGCGTCCTCATCCACGCGAAGCTGTTCGACGGTTTGCTCTCCGGCGTGGTGGTGGTGGAGAGCATATGGCCCAACGCCGCCTTTGTCGGCGGCAAGGGCATCAACCACCTGACCAGCGACGACGCGGGCTTGCCAAATGGCGGGGCGGTGTTTCATGACACTGCCATATGGATCCGCAGGGCCACCGAGTCGCGAGCGTAAGGTTCCAGCCGGCCGGGCAGCCGACCGGCCGGCCGCATGTCATCGTGCTAGGCAACGAAAAGGGCGGGTCGGGCAAGTCGACCACCGCCATGCATCTGGTCGTCGCCTTGCTGCAGGACGGCTACGAGGTCGGCTCGATCGACTGCGACGCGCGGCAGGGTTCCTTCACCCGCTATGTCGAGAACCGCAAGGCGACCGCCGCCGAGTTGCTGGTGCCGCTGCCGCAATCGCAGCATGTCCCGGTCCAGCGCTCCGCCGCCGACAGCGCGGCTGAGGCCGGCGCCGATGAGGCACAACGCCTCGGCGCGGCGATGGAGGCGCTGAAGCACTGCGACTTCATCGTCATCGATACGCCGGGCTCGGACACCTCGCTCTCGCGCCTGGCGCATACCCATGCCGACACGCTGATCACGCCGCTCAACGACAGCTTCCTTGATCTCGACCTGCTGGGGCGGATCGACCATGACGGCGCCAGGATCCTGAAGCCCAGCGTCTACAGCGAGATGGTCTGGGAGCAGCGCAAGCTGCGCGCCATCCGGCGCGGCCCTCCGATCGACTGGATCGTCATGCGCAACCGCCTCTCCAGCCTCGACGCCAAGAACAAGCGCGATATCGGCAAGCTGCTGGAGCAGCTGTCGCGGCGCCTCGGCTTCCGCCTGGCGCCCGGCTTCACTGAGCGCGTCATCTTCCGAGAGTTGTTCCCGCGCGGCCTGACCCTGCTCGACCTCAGCCGCAAGGAGCACAAGGTCGATTTGGGCGTGACCTGGCGCATGTCGCATGTGGCGGCGCGCCAGGAGGTGCGCGACCTGGTGGGGGCCCTGGCGCTGGCGCCACGGCCGTCGGGTGCCCCGAAAGAGGTGTTATCGCTGGCGCCTTAACCCGGCGATAATCCAGATGTGATTAAAGCGTGACCTCCACATCGGTCTATTGTGCGGCGCACAAAATGCTTTGACAACCTGGTCGCCTGTGGCAAAAAGACTCCGCACTCCAAGGGGAATTCCATGCGCAAGCCTTTGAGAAAAGCCATTTTTCCGGTCGGCGGATTGGGCACGCGGTTCCTGCCCGCGACCAAGGCGATGCCGAAGGAAATGCTCCCCGTCGTCGACAAGCCGCTGATCCAATACGCGGTGGAAGAAGCGCGCGCCGCCGGGATCGAGGAACTGATCTTCGTCACCGGCCGCGGCAAAGGCGCGATCGAGGATCATTTCGACTATTCCTACGAGCTGCAGGAGACGCTGAAGGAGCGCAACAAGGACACCGAGCTGGCGCTGATCGACAACCTGATCCCCAATCCGGGCGAGGTCGCCTATATCCGCCAGCAGGAGGCGCGCGGCCTCGGCCATGCCGTGTGGTGCGCCCGCAACCTGGTCGGCAACGAACCCTTCGCGGTGCTGCTGGCCGACGACCTGGTCCAATCGGACATCCCGTGCCTGAAGCAGATGGTCGAGATCTACAACGAGGTCGGCGGCAACGTGGTCGCCGTCATGGACGTGCCGCGCGAGCACACCGACCGCTACGGCGTGTTGAAGACCGGCAAGCAGAGCGGGCGCCTGATCGAGGCGCTGGGCCTGGTTGAGAAGCCGAAGCCGGTGGACGCGCCGTCGACCTTGTCGATCATCGGCCGCTATATCCTGCAGCCCGACGTCTTCGGCCATCTGGACGCGCAGGAGCCCGGCGCCGGCGGCGAGATCCAGCTGACCGACGCCATGGCGCGGATGTGCGGCCGCGGCCGGTTCCACGGCTACCGCTTCGAGGGCACGCGCTTCGATTGTGGCGACAAAGCCGGCTTCATCCAGGCCAACATCGCCTTTGCCCTGCGGCATCCGAGCATCGGCGCGAAGGTGAGGGAAACGGTCCTCGCCTTCGCCGAAGACCTCAAGAAGAAGTAGCTTTCGGCAGCGGGGAGACAGCGCTCCATGAACATCGCGATGATCGGCGCCGGCTATGTCGGCCTGGTGTCCGGCGCCTGTTTCTCCGAGTTCGGCCATCACGTGGTCTGCGTCGACCAGGATCCGGGCAAGATCGAGCGTCTGCGCCGCAACGAGATCCCCATCTACGAGCCCGGCCTGGATGCGTTGGTGGCGCGCAATTCCGCCGCCGGACGCCTTGCCTTCGACGATGATCTCGCCGCCGCCGTGCGCGATGCCGATTCCGTCTTCATCGCCGTGGGCACGCCGAGCCGTCGCGGCGACGGCCATGCCGATCTCAGCTTCGTGCATGAGGCGGCCCGCCAGATCGCCCGCGCCATGCGCCGCTACACCGTCGTCGTCACCAAATCGACGGTGCCGGTGGGGACCGGGCGCGAGGTGGCCGCGATCATCCGCGCCACCAACCCGGCAGCCGATTTCGACGTCGTGTCGAATCCGGAGTTCCTGCGCGAAGGCTCGGCGATCGAGGATTTCATGCGGCCGGACCGCGTCGTCATCGGCGCGGAGAGCGACCGCGCCCGCGAGGTGATGCGCCAGCTCTACCGGCCGCTGCACCTGATCGAGACGCCGATCCTGTTCACCGGGCTGGAGACGGCGGAGCTCATCAAATATGCCGGCAACGGCTTCCTGGCGATGAAGATC
>JAEUKU010000361.1 GCA_016794075.1 Rhodospirillaceae bacterium | reverse complement strand
TTCTGGGAGAACAAGCCCTTCCGGCTGCACGACCGGCTTGTCTATCATCGCGCCGGCGAGGGCTGGACCACGGAAAAGCTCTATCCCTGATGAACCAGATACCGACCGCACCGAACGCAGCGGCGAACAATCGCGCCGATCACGGCCGCCTGATGCGCCTGGCCAGCCTGGCCTCGGTCGCGGCGGCGGTGCTGCTGATCGCGATCAAGTTCGTTGCCTTCCTCCAGACGGGGTCGGTCAGCCTGCTCTCCACCCTGTTCGATTCCGCGCTCGATGCCGGCGCCTCGATCGTCAATCTCATCGCCGTGCGCCATGCCCTGACCCCCGCCGACCCGGAGCATCGCTTCGGCCATGGCAAGGCGGAGCCGCTGGCCGGTCTGGTCCAGGTGGCCTTCATTCTGGGTTCCTCGATTCTGCTGCTGACCGAGGTGGTCGATCACTTCATCACGCCGCGACCGGTGACCGCGCCGGGGATCGGCATCGGGGTGATGGGGGTCTCGCTGCTCGTGACGCTGCTGCTGGTGCTGTTCCAGCGCCACGTCGTGCGCAAGACCGGTTCGATGGCGATCAAGGCCGATTCCGCCCATTACGGCAGCGATTTTCTGGTCAATGTCAGCGTGATCGCGGCGCTACTGCTATCGGCCCAGCTGGGCTGGTGGTGGATCGATCCCGCCGTCGGCCTCGCCATCGCGCTGTTCATCGCCTGGACCGCCGTGCAGATCGGGCGGGAGGCGCTCGATATGCTGATGGACCGCGAAATGGAGGAGGCGGAGCGCGACCGCATCAAGGAGATCGTGCGCGCCCACCGCGACGTCATCGACCTGCACGATCTGCGGACCCGCATAGCCGGGCGCGACCGCTTCATCCAGTTCCATCTGGAGCTGGATGGTGCGCTGAGCCTGAGCGAGGCGCACCGCATCTCGGATGCGGTGGAAGCGGACATCCGCACCGCCTTCCCCGAGGCCGAAGTCATCATCCATGAAGATCCGGCCGGCGTGGTCGAGCGCCGCACGACCTTCCGCTATCATTGAGGATCCTCCGTTATGACCAGCGAGACGAAAAAGACGGTGGTCCTGACCGGCGCCAGCCGCGGTATCGGGCACGCGACGGTGAAGCGCTTCAGCAAGGAAGGCTGGCGGGTGATCACCTGCAGCCGGGACGTGATCCCGGAGGAATGCAAATACGATCCGAACTGGACCGATCACGTGACGGTGGACCTGGCGAAGCCGGAAGACACCGACCGTTTCGTCGAAGAGGCGCTGAAAATCCTGGACGGCAAGCCGGTGCATGCCCTGGTGAACAATGCCGCCGTCAGCCCCAAGACCCCGTTCAAGGAGCGACTCGGCATTCTCAACGGCGACGTCGCCGCCTGGCGCGAGGTGTTCGAGCTCAACTTCTTCGCGCCGCTGAAGCTGGCGCGCGGCCTCGCCAAGCCGCTGCACCAGGGCAAGGGCGTCATCGTCAACATCACCTCGATCGCCGGCCATGCCATCCATCCCTTCGCCGGGTCGGCCTATTCCACCTCGAAGGCGGCGCTGTCGGCCCTGACGCGCGAGATGGCGGTCGAACTCGCGCCGCTCGGCATCCGCGTCAACGCCGTGGCGCCGGGCGAGATCGAGACGGCGATGATCGGCCCGGAATACGAGGCGCTGATCCCGCGCATCCCGATGGGCCGCATGGGCACCACCGACGAGGTCGCCGGGGTTGTGTTCCAGCTCTGCGGCAAGGATTTCGGCTACGTGACCGGCACCGAGATCTTCCTCACCGGCGGGCAGCACCTGTTCTAGGCGCCGTCCGGCACTCCTCCCTTGGCACAATTGCCAGGGAGGTGCCGTGAGATAGCATCGGGCAATGTCTTCGCGTCCGGTGCCGCATCCCTTGCAGCTTCATCGCCGGCGGGTCCTCTTCGGCGGCCTCTGTCTGTGCTGTCTGCCGACGCGGCTGCGGGCGGGATCGCCTGCGGGGTTCGCGACGGAAGAGATCGCGCCCGGCATCCATGTCCGCCGCGGCGTCGACGCGGAAGCCGCGGTCGAGAATGCCGGCGGCATCGCCAATGTCGGCTTCATCGTCGGTGGCGACGCGGTGCTGGTTACCGATCCGGGCGGCAGCCTGGCGGATGGCGAGAACCTGCGCGCCGCCATCCGGCGGGTGACTGACCTGCCGATCCGCTACGTGGTGATGAGCCACGTTCACCCCGACCACATATTCGGCGCCGGCGCCTTCCGGCAGGACAACCCGGCCTTCATCGGTCATGCCCGCTTGCCGCAGGCCCTGGCGCAGCGCGGCGCCTATTACCGGGAGCGGCTGGAGGCGGTTCTTGGGCCCGGACGGGCGGGGCCGGTGGTGATGCCGACCCTGCTGGTCGAAACGGCGACCGAGCTGGATCTGGGCGACCGCGCGATACGGATGACCGCGCATGGGCCGGCCCATACCGACAACGATCTCAGCCTGTTCGACCGGCGGAGCGGAACGCTGTTCCCGGCGGACCTGCTGTTCGTCGGCCGGGTGCCGTCGCTCGACGGCAGCCTGCGCGGCTGGCTGCAGGAGCTTGTGGCCCTGGAGGCCCTGCCGGCGACGCAAGCGGTGCCCGGCCACGGCCCGGCCCGCGTCGACTGGCCGGCGGGGAGCGCCGACCTCAAACGCTATCTTCACACCTTAGTTGAAGAGACGCGCGCCGCGATCAGGGCTAATATCGGCATCACCGCGGCAACCGAAACGATCGCTTCCGGCGAGCGGGACCGCTGGGCGCTGTTCGACGATTACAACGGGCGCAACGTCACCCGGGCCTATAAGGAGCTCGAATGGGAATGACGCGCGCGAGATGCCGGAGGAGCGATATGCGCAAATCCTGTCTTGCCCTGATGGTGCTCGGCCTGCTTGGTCCGGCCACGGCCATTGCCCAGTCCACCGATGACGACGCGGCCAGGGCGGAACGCTGGCACGAGTTGCAACAGGCGATCTTCGGCGATCGGACGATCGGCGACGGCACCGGGATTATCACGCTGGACGCGCCACAGCGCGCGCTGGACGCCGCCCTGGTGCCGATCACCATCACCACGGCGGCGGACCGGAACGTGACCGGCGTCGCGCTGGTGATCGACGACAACCCGGGCCCGCTGGCGGCGCGGGTGCGCTTCGGCCCGGTGGGCGATCCCGGCTTCCTGGCGCTGCGGGTGCGGGTCAACCAGTACACCTTGATGCATGCGGTGGCGGAGACGAGCGACGGGCAACTCCACGAAACCGCGAAGTTCGTGAAGGCGGCCGGCGGCTGCTCGGCGCCGGTGGGCGAGAACGAAGCCGCGTCGCTGGCGGAGATCGGGCGGATGAAGCTGCGGCTCCAGGGCGAGGCGGTGGCCGGCGCGCCGGTGGAGGCGCAGCTGATGATCCGGCACCCGAACTTCAACGGCATGCAGATGGACCAGCTCACCCGCCTCTATACGCCGATGCGCTTCGTGCAGGTGGTCGACATCAGCTTCGACGGCGCCGAGGTGCTGCATCTCGAGGGCGACATCTCGCTGTCGACCGATCCGGTGATCGGCTTCCGGTTCCTGCCGGGTGCGCTACCCGGAAAGCTGAAGGTGATGGTGCGCGACAGCGACAACGCGACATACGAAGCAAGCTTCGACGTGCCGGCGAGCGGCAGCTGATTGCATGCGGGTGAAAACCGTCGCGCTGGCCATCGTCCTGGCTCTCTCCGCAACGACCGCCGCCAGCGGCGCCGATCCTGCGCCGCCGGAGCCGCCGGGCATCTGGACCGGCCCGCTGCAGGGCGCGGTGCCGGCGACCATCACGGGCGGCGAAGTGCTCGGGACCGAGGAACTGGCGGCCCTGGTCGCCGCCGAGGGCCCGGTGCTGGTCGACGTCGCCCCCTGGCCGCGCAAGCCGGAGAACCTGGCGTCCGGGACATGGAGCCGGCCGCCGCACCGGAGCCTGCCGGGCGCGGTGTGGTTGCCTGACGTCGGCAACGGGGACATTCCGCTGGCGCACGAAGCCTGGCTCCGTGCCCGGCTGAAGGCGCTGACCGGCAACGACCCGGGCAAGCCGCTGGTCATCTTCTGCCATCCCAATTGCTGGGCGAGCTGGAACGCCGCGAAGCGGGCGATCCTGTACGGCTATCAACGGGTCTATTGGTATCCGGACGGGGTGGAGGGCTGGCAGGATTCCGGCCGCCCGACCGAGGTCATCCAGGCGCAGAAGCGGCCGGGATAAAAGCCCTATTGCCGCGACAGCGCCGCCTGCGCCTTCGCCAGTTCAGGCGCCGGCAGGTCCATGTTGTGCGAGACATCGATCAGCCAGGTTTCGCCGTGTCGGGTCACGATCCAGTTCAGCAACCCTTCGCGTTCCGGCCAGGGATTGCCCATGGGGTCGCGGGCCCCGGTCATCCGCCAGCGCAGGTCGACCGCGGCCACGTCCGGCCTGATCAGGCGGAGCTTCGTTTCGATCGCGGCCAGCTCGCTGTCCTTGAACATGGTCTTGAAGATCGGCACATGCGCCGCCTCGATCGCGGCGCGGCCGCGCTGCACCATGCCGAAGACATTGGTGAACTCGGCATCGGCGGCGAAGGCGGCGGCGAAGGCGGCAGCGTCGTGCCGGTTCCACGCGGCAACCATGTCGCGGACGATGCGGTCGACGGCGTGCCTGGCGGATTCTTCCTGCGGCATCGTTCTGGTCCTCGTGTTCAGACCGCTTCCCTCAGCTTCAGGAACCAGTCGCGGCGTGCCTGGACCTCGCTGATCTCGTGCTCAAGCCAGGGGATGAGGGCGCTGCCGCTTTCCTTGTGGTGCGAGTGCAGGTCATTGAGCCGGACGAGCTCGCGGTCGCAGACCTCCATCAACATCTCGAGTTGTTGACGCCGCTGGTCCGGCTCGAGCTGGTCGAGGAAATAGAGCTTCAAGGCGACGATCAGCTTGTTCACCTCGCCCATCGGCCCGCGCAGATTGGCAGTCAGCAGGCGATGCAGCTCGGCGCGGCCTTCAGGCGTGATGCGCACGATCTGCCGGTCATGTGGCGTCGCCGGATCCACCGCCTCGATCAGGCCCTCGACCTTCAGCAACTCAAGAGATGGCCCGAGCAGATCGAGAGACGGCCCCACCAGCCGGGCGGTGAAGTGGCGGATGTCGCGGGCCAGATCGGCATAGGCATGCGGCCGCTTGGCCAGCAGCCCCAGGGCCGCCAGGCGCACGGCCTCGCTCGGAATCAGGCTGTTATCCTTGTACATATGCGAACGGACGCCGGCATTGCCTCGTTTGAGCCGGCTGCAGTTTAGCCGGCGCGCGGGCGGCTGTCCATGCTAATTGAGAACGATTCGCAACTAGACCCGGATCCCGCGCAGCCGTTCGGCGCGGCGGCGCAGCAGTTCCACCGTCACCAGCATCAGCACGGCGAGGGAAATCAGCACGGTGGCGGCGGCGGTGATGGTCGGGCTGATCATCTCGCGGATGCCGCTGAACATCTGGCGCGGCAGGGTGCGCTGGTCGCTGCTGCCGACGAACAGCACCACCACCACCTCGTCCCAGGAGGTGACGAAGGCGAAGAGCGCGCCGGAGATCACGCCGGGCGAAATGAGCGGCAGGATCACCTTGCGGAACACCGTCGCCGGCGGCGCCCCCAGGCTGGCGCCGGCGCGGATCATCGACTGGTCGAAGCCGGTCAGCGTCGCCGTCACCGTGATGACGACGAAGGGCGTCGCCAGCAGGGTATGCGCCAGGATGACGCCGACATAGGTGTTGTTGAGGATGAAGGCCGGCTCGGCCGTCACCACCAGCGGGTTGGCGTAGAAGAAATAGAGCGCCGCGGCGGTGATCACCACCGGCACCACCATGGGCGAGATCAGCACCGCCATCACCGCGGCGCGCGCCGGGAAGTTCGGCCGCGACAGGCCGAGCGCCGCGAGCGTGCCGAGCGTGGTCGCCAGGATGGTGGTGAAGAAGGCGATGATGACGCTGTTCTTCACCGCCGTGGTCCAGCGGTCGTTGAAGAAGAAATCCTCGTACCAGCGGGTCGACCAGACGTCGCGCGGGAAGGAGAGGAAGGAGCTGTCGTTGAAGCTGATCGGGATGACGATCAGGATCGGCGAGATGAGGAACAGCAGCACCAGGCCGCAGAACAGGAAAAAGCACAGCCGCCAGGCACGCTCGGCGATCGAGGCGTAGGGCGGCAGGCCGAGCAGGGGAAGCCAATCCATCGCGCTCACCCCAGCTTCATCTTATCGATGCCGACCAGGCGGTTGTAGAGCCAGTACAGCACCATGGTGATGATCAGCAGCACGCCGCCGAGCGCCGCGGCCTGGCCGAAATTGATGATGTTGTTCATGTAGTAGGCGACGTAGTAGCTCACCATCTGGTCGCGCGGCCCGCCGACCAGAGCCGGCGTGATGTAGTAGCCGAGGCACAGGATGAAGGTGAGCAGGCAGCCGGCGGCGATGCCCGGCACCGTCTGCGGGAAATAGACCCGCCAGAAGGCCATGAACGGCCCGGCGCCGAGCGAGCGCGCGGCGCGCACATGACTCGGCGGGATGGTCTTCATCACACTGTAGATCGGCAGCAGCGTGAAGGGCAGCTGGATGTGCGTCATCGCCACGATGGTGCCGAAACGGGTGAAGATCATCTCGAAGCGATGATCGACCAGCAGCTCGGCCAGATCGTTCAGCGGCCCCTCGGTGCGCAGCAGCACGAACCAGGCCGTGGTGCGCACCAGCAGCGAGGTCCAGAACGGCAGCATGACCAAGATCATCAGCATGTTGGCGCGCCGCGCCGGCTGCGTCGCCAGCAGGTGGGCGACCGGGAAGCCGAGCAGCAGCGTGAACAGGGTCACCACGCCGGCGATCCAGAAGGTCCGGGTGTAGACGTCGATGAACACCGCTTGGTCGGCGGGCACCCGCTCGATGCCTGCCTGGCCCTGCTTCAGGTCGAGGGCGGCCAGCCAGTAATAGGGCGTATAGCGGCTGGAGACGCTCTTGATCACCCGCCACAGGGCCGGGTCTGACCAGACCTTGTCGGTCGACAGGAATAGCTCCTTGTAGGGGCCGGTCTCCATCGCCTCGACCTTGCGGGTGATGCCCTTGAACTTGGACATCGCGCCGCTGAACTCGGAGTTGATGCGCTTGGCGATCTCGCCGGCCTCGCGCTTCTGCTGCGCGGCCTTGAGATCCTCGGCCAGGGCGGCGAAACCGGTCTCATCGGGGATGCCCTGGCCGTCCCAGCCGGCCAATGCCGCGCCGGTGCGGGTCAAACGGCCGCTGGTCTCCTCGTTGGTGACGCTCTTCAGCGCCATCACCGCGAGCGGATAGAGGAAGGTGAGCACGACGAACAGGAACAGCGGCGCCACCAGGCCGACGGCCTTCAGCTTGCGCGAGCGCTCCGCCTGGGCGAGCCGCTTCTTCAGCGGCACGCCGTCGATGGTCATGAAGTTGGCGGTCTCGGCGAGGGCCATGCGTTTGACGGTCTCGATTGCGGCCGGCTCATTCAAGAAGGCCGGCGCCGGGAGATCGTCCCGGCGCCGGATGGTCGTTTGCCGTTACTGCGCCAGCCAGGCGTTGAAACGCTTGGTCAGCTCTTCGTTGTTGTCCGCCCAGAACGTCCAATCGGTGGAGATGGCGGTCTTCATGTTGTCCGGAAAGGTCGGCAGCGTCGGCGCGATGGCAGGATCGACCAGCGCGATGGCGTCGACATGGGTCGGCGCGTAAGCGATGTATTTCGACTGCTGCGACATGTTCTTCGGGTCGCTGGCGAACTTGATGAAGTCATAGGCCAGGTCCAGATTCTTGGTGCCGGCGGGGATCGCCCACAGGTCCCAGTCGAACTCCTGGTGGTCCCAGACGATCTTGAAGTTCTTTCCTTCCTTGATCGCGTTGCCGATGCGGCCATTCCAGGCGCTGGTCATCACCACTTCGCCGTTGGCGAGCAGCTCCGGCGGCTGGGCGCCGGCTTCCCACCAGACGATGTCGCCCTTGATGGTGTCGAGCTTCTTGAACGCCTGCTCGACGCCTTCCTCGGTGCCCAGCACCTCGTAGACCTTGTCGATCGGCACGCCGTCGGCGACCAGCGCCCATTCCAGGTTGCCGAACGGCTTCTTCAGCAGGGCGCGCTTGCCCGGGTATTTCGCCGTGTCGAACAGGTCCTTGATCGTGGTCGGCGGGTTCTCTTTGTAGAAGTCCGCGCTGTAGGCGAAGATCGTCGAATAGGCGATGCTGCCGACGGCACAGTCCAGCGCGGTGTTGGGCAGGAACTTCGCCCGGTCGGCGATCTTGCCGTAGTCGAGCTTCTCCAGCAGGCCCTCGTCGCAGCCGGCGAGCGCATGCGCGGTGTCGACGTCCATCACGTCCCAGGTGACGTTGCCGGCGTCCTTCATCGCCTTCACCTTGCCGAGCTCGCCGTCATACTCCTCTTCGGTGATCTTGACGCCGGTGGCGGCGGCATAGGGCTCGTAATACGCCTTGCGCTGGCTCTCCTGATAGGCGCCGCCCCACGAGACGATGGTCAGCTGCTTGTCCTGCGCGACCGCGCCGGGAATCTCCACGGCGGTCACCGCAATCGCCATGGCCAGGGTGCTGGCCGTCAGCGTCAGAAAGTTCCTCACGTAAGCCTCCTCGTTTTCCCAACAGCCCTTTGCTTTTGCTGACCGGTTTTTCCCCGTCGGTTCGCGGGCTGGTCGAACCGATGCCGGCTTGGATCAGAACGCGTCGAGGGCGCGGCAGTCTTCCGGGCGCCAGCCGATGCGGATGGCCGAGCCCGGCGCCAGATCGGGCATGCCCTCGGAGTTGGGCACCTTGACGATGAAGTTGCTGCTGCCCAGCACGTGCACGCGCGCACGGGTGTGGTCGCCCATGTAGATGAGCTCTTCCACCCGCGCGTCGAACACGTTGGCGCAGGCGCCGATCGCCGGATTGATGCGCACGCGCTCCGGCCGCAGCGACAGCGTGGTCTTCTGCCCGGAGGTGCCGATCTTCACCGGCAGGGCGCGGATCTCGCCCACATCGCCGACGCGCACGCTGCAATGGCCATTGCCCAGTTCCGTGACCACGCCGGTCAGGCGGTTGTTCTCGCCGATGAACTGCGCGACGAAGGAATTCTGCGGCCGCTCGTAAAGGTCGGCCGGCGACGCCAGCTGCTGGATCTCGCCGTCGCTGAACACCGCGACGCGGTCCGACATGGTGAGCGCCTCGCCCTGGTCGTGGGTGACGTAGACGACGGTGACGCCGAGATTCTGGTGGATGTGCTTGATCTCGATCTGCATGTGCTCGCGCAGCTGCTTGTCGAGCGCGCCCAGCGGCTCGTCCATCAGCACCAGCTTGGGATCGAACACCAGCGCCCGGGCGAGCGCCACGCGCTGTTGCTGACCGCCGGAAAGCTGCGCCGGCCGGCGCTTGCGCATCTGCGAGAGCTGCACCATGGCCAGCGCGCGGTCGATCTTCTGCTCGATCTCCGCCTTGGCCAGCTTGCGCACCGACAGGGGGAAGGCGAGGTTCTCCTCCACCGTCATGTGGGGGAACAGGGCATAGTTCTGGAACACCATGCCGATGTCGCGCTTGTGCGGGGCGAGGTTGTTGATCGCCTGGCCGTCGAGCTCGATGCGTCCGTGGGTCGGAACCTCGAAGCCCGCCAGCATCATCAGCGTGGTGGTCTTGCCAGAGCCGGACGGCCCGAGCAGCGTCAGGAACTCGCCGCGCTGGATGGCGAGATTGAGGTTCTTCACCACCAACGTCTCGCCGTCATAGGTCTTCTGGACGTCGATGAAATTGACGAACGCGCTGCCGCCCGTGCTCATGTGCGCTGGATTGCCTTCCCTGTTGCCGCGTTGCCGCCGATCGACGGAGCGTTGCGCGCTCTCGCCTCGATGGCGCGGGATCGCCCCTTTTTACGCTCCAACCCGCGCTGCAAGTCAACGCGTATTTGCTGTCCGTCCGGTCAACGCAAGACGCGTGCCGGAGATTGGTGCAAGGATTTCACTCTTACCGGTGAATGATGTTGTGCTCGGGCCCGTAGGGAAATCCGGTGATGTCGACCGCACCATTCTCCGTGACCACCAGGATATCGTGCTCGCGATATCCGCCCGCGCCGGGCATTCCTTCGGGGATCATGATCATCGGCTCGATCGACACGACCATGCCGGGCGACAGAACTGT
>JAEUKU010000259.1 GCA_016794075.1 Rhodospirillaceae bacterium | reverse complement strand
GCATCACCGCCAGGTCGGGCAGTCGATCCTGATCGGCACGCCGTTCGAGGCGATGCTGGTGAAGGATGGCGTCGACGCCACCTCGGTCGAAGGCGTCAACGACTCGCCCTACGCGATCGACAACTTCCGCTCCGAGATCGTCAATGCCAAGGTTGGCGTGCCGGTCCTGTGGTGGCGCTCGGTCGGCCATACCCACACGGCCTATGTCATGGAGACCATGATCGACGAAGTGGCACGGGCGTCCGGCCGCGATGCTGTCGACCTGCGCCGCGAACTGCTGAAGGACCATCCACGGCACCTGGCGGTGCTCAACCTGGCGGCGGAGAAAGCCGGCTGGGGCACGGAGCTGCCGGAAGGCAAGGCGCGCGGCATCGCCGTGCACGAATCCTTCGGGACCGTCGTCGCCGAGGTGGCCGAGATCGCGCTCAACGCGCAAGGCGGCTTCAAGGTCGAGCGCGTCGTCTGCGCCGTCGATTGCGGCATCGCCATCAACCCCGACCAAGTTCGGGCGCAGATGGAGGGCGGCATAGGCTTCGGCCTCGGCGCTGTGCTTCACGAAGAATTAACCCTCACCGACGGTAGGGTCGATCAGGCGAACTACGACGCCTATCTGCCGCTGCGGATCGACGAGATGCCGAAGGTGGAGACCTACATCGCTCCATCAACAGCAACGCCGTCGGGCGTCGGCGAGCCGGGCGTGCCGCCGGTCGGCCCCGCTGTCGCCAACGCCCTGGCGGCTGCGACGCAAAAACGCGTGCGCATCTTACCGATTGCCAAGGGCTTGAGTGCGTGATTGCATCCGGTCAGTCGCCCGCGCCGTTCCCGGTGCGGGCCGGTGTTGGCAGATGAACAGGTGAATTGATGGTGCGAATGATCTCGGCCGGCCTGGCGCTGGCGGCGGTTCTCCAGGTCGCCACGGCGGCGACGGCCACGGCGGCCGATCCGGCCGCCGGGCAGAAGGTCTTTGCGGTCTGCAAGGCCTGCCACCAGGTCGGTGAAAAGGCCAAGAACGGCGTCGGCCCGATCCTCAACGGCGTGGTCGGCCGCCCGGCGGGCAGCGTCGAGGGCTTCAAGTATTCCGACGCCATGAAGGCTTCCGGGATCACCTGGGACGAGGCCGCGCTCGACGAATACCTGAAGGACCCGAAGGGCAAGGTGCCAGGCAACAAGATGGCCTATGCCGGGCTCAAGGACGACACCAAGCGCGCCAACGTCATCGCCTATCTGAGCCAGATCGGCGCCGACGGCAAGCTGCCGGAATAGGCGGCAGGAAAGAGTTCCAAACGGGGCCTGCGGGCCCCGTTCTTTTTTGCGCGTCCCCCTTGCGCCGGCCGCGGGCCGTCATCATCTGACGTCACGTAGCGCCGGGCCCCTCTGGCAGTCCTCGCGGGCTGCGATGTCGGAGCTGCATCGTACAACTCCGACTGGGCGGGTGCCGCGATGGAGCTTCTCGCAACGATTCTGTACGGCGATTTCCTGGGCAAGCCCGGGTGGATGTGGCTTGCCTTCATCGGCATCGTGCTCGGGCTTCTGGCCTTCGACCTCGGCATCCTGCACCGCAACCAGCACGAGATCGAGGTCAAGGAGAGCCTGGGCTTAAGCGCCTTCTACATCTGCATCGCGCTCATCTTCGGCGGCTGGGTGTGGTGGCATCTCGGCCCCGAATCCGGCATCAACTACCTGACCGGATTCATGATCGAGAAGAGCCTGGCGATGGACAACGTCTTCGTCATCGCGCTCATCTTCTCCTATTTCGCCATCCCCCGGCTCTATCAGCATCGCGTGCTGTTCTGGGGCATCCTCGGGGTCATCGTGCTGCGCGCCATCATGATCGGCCTCGGCGCCGCGCTGGTGACGCAGTTCTCCTGGATTCTATACGTCTTCGGCGGCTTCCTGGTGCTGACCGGCATCAAGATGCTCTGGGTCGGCGATTCCAAGCCGGCGCTCGACACCAATCCATTGCTGAACTGGATGAAGCGGCATTTCCGCGTCACGACGCAGCTCCATGGCGATCGCTTCTTCGTGCGCCTGCCCGACGCGAAGAGCGGCAAGGTCGTCACTTGGCTGACGCCGCTGTTCCTGGCGCTGGTGCTGATCGAGATCGCCGACCTGATCTTCGCGGTGGATTCGGTGCCGGCGATCTTCGCCATCACCACCGATCCCTTCATCGTCTACACCAGTAACATCTTCGCCATCCTCGGTCTGCGCGCGCTGTATTTCGCGCTGGCGGCGATGATCCATCGCTTCAAATACCTGAAATACGCCCTGGCGCTGATCCTGATCTTCGTTGGCGGCAAGATCTTCACCGTCAATGTCATCGGCAAGATTCCGGCGGAGCTGTCGCTGGCGGTCACCTTCGGCCTCCTGCTGGGCGGCGTGCTCTATTCGCTGTGGCGCACCCGGCGCGACGGCGATAGGCTGGCGCGGGTTGGCGAGTAGGCCAGCATGACGATCGCCGGCGACATGGACGACATCGAAGACAGGATGGCGCGATTGCGGCGGCGCGACGCCAGCCACCGGCGCCTGCGTCGGCTCGCGAAGCTGATGGATTCCGCGATCACGGTGCCGGGGCTGCGGCTGCGGATCGGCGCCGATGCCATCCTCGGCCTGGTTCCCGGCATCGGCGACGCGGCGTCCGGCCTGATCGGCGCCTATCTGATCTACGAGGCCCACCGGCTCGGCGCACCGAAGCGGGCGCTGGCGCGCATGGCGGCCAACCTGGCGCTGGACACCGCGGTCGGTTCGATTCCGGTTGCCGGCGACATCTGGGACTTCTTCTTCCGCGCCAACGACCGCAACATGCAGATCCTGGCCCGCCATGTCGGCGGCCTGCCGGTCGATCTGCCCTATGAAGAGATCAGGTAGCAAAGCGCGCCCGCAGCGCCGTCGGAACCCTGCCGTCGATCGCGGCCAGGCCCGCGCCGATCAGGGCCATGCCGGCCAGCTGCGCGAGGGTCAGCACCTCGCCGAGGACGAGGCAACCGAGCAGGATGGCGCTGACCGGGATGAGAAAGGTCACCAGCAGCAGATTGACCGCGCCCGCCGCCGCCAGGATGCGGAAGAAGAGGTAGTAGGCCAGTGCCGTCGACAGCAGCGCCAGGCCGAGGATCGCGGCGAGCGCAGTGACGCCGGGCACCGGCATGGTCCAGGGCCGGTCGACCATGAGCGCGAGCGGCAGGATCAGCAGGCTGGACGCGCTGACCTGTCCGGCCGCCGTCGCCAACGGTGCGACCGCCATGCGCTTGAAGCGGCGGCCGAACACGCCGGCACTGGCATAGGACAGCGCCGCCGCCAGAACCGCCAGCTGCGCCAGCACATCGCGGCCCAAATCGGCCATCGCCGCCGGGCCGATCATCACCACGACGCCGGCAATCCCGAGGAGGACGCCGGCCAGTCTGGCGCGCGTCAGGCGCTCATCCGCGGTCAGGACATGTGCGACCAGCACGGTGAAGAGTGGCGTGGTGGCATTGAGGATCGAGGCGAGGCCGCTGGCGATCTGCGTCTGCCCCCAGACGATCAGGGAAAACGGGATGGCGTTGTTCAGCAGGCCCATGCCAAAGAAGGCCAGCCAAGCATCCCGGTTCCATGGCATCGCCACGCCGAGCGCGCGTAGCGCCAGATGAAGCGCGATCGCGGCGAGCGCCACCCGCAGCAGCACGATGGTGAAGGGCGGCAGCTCCGCGACCGCGACGCCGACGAAAAAGAACGAGCCGCCCCAGAGGATGGAGAGCGCGATCAGCAGGACCCATTCGGTGGGTCCCATGCGCTGCGGGTTCGGATGTGCCACGGTCGACCTCTGCGAGGTTTGCCGCAAGCTAGTCCTGCGGCGGATCGCCGGCCTCCCGCTTCTTGTGCAATGAAAAACGGCGCGATCCGAGGATCGCGCCGTCTTGTTCAGCATCGTAAGGGAATCAAACCCAGGGGCAGTTGGAATTGCCGCCACCATAGGTCCAGCCATCGGCATAGCGCTTGATGCTGAACGGCTTCAATTCGTCCGGCACCGGGCCGCCGAGCAGGTGGCGCGCCGACAATTCGCCGACGCCGATCATCTTGAAGCCGTGATTGGAGTCCGCGATCATCCAGGCGTTGTCGGCGACCCAGTCGAATACCGGCACGTTGTCTGGCGTGAAGGCGCCGATGCCGCCATTGCGCCGCTCCTTGAACAGCTTGCGCGAACCCTTGAAGCGGCCGAACAGGAATGAGAGCGTCGCGCAATAGTAATCGGCAAACCAGTCGTCGGCCTGGTATTTGTCGCTCAGATGGCCGTAGGGCTCCACCTCCGCACGGTTGCCGATCTTGATCGGGATGGTGCCGCCCTGGATGCCCGGTGCGCCGACGCGCTCCGCCGCGTAGCGGGCATACATATAGAAGTGCTTGTCGGGGAATTCCTTGCCGTCCTCGGTCACGACCGGTGTGTTCATCAGCTCGACATGCAGCACGGGTGAGTCGCGGTCGTCGGCGGTGCGGAAGTCGACCCCCTCGGGCAGGAAGACCTCGCCCTCGAGCAGGCGCCAATAGGTCCACATGTCGTGCGCCTTGGCGACGCGGCCGTCCTTGTAATGGAGGTCGAGCTTGTCGCCCTTGCCCAGCCATTCCCAGTGCTTCGGGGTCCAGGCGCCGGCGCCGATGACGAGGGTGTCGCACTTCACGTCGCCCTTGTCGGTCTTCACCGCGATGACGCGGCCGTTCTGCATCTCGTAGCCGATGACTTCCGGCCCGTAGCAGCGGCGCACGCCGTATTGATGGCATTTCTGGTCGAGGCCCCAGACCGCCATATGCGTGCCGGCATAGCCCGAGGGCTTTTCGTGCAGCACCACGTCGGCCCGCTCGGTGTTGAAATCGGGCCAGATGCGCTTCAGGAAGCTCTTGGCGTCCTTGCCGACGTACAAATCGGAGGGATAGCCCTGGTCGTTCTGCGACTGGTGCAGGCCGACATAATCGCTCTCCTGGTTGCTCTCCCCGACCGAGACGTAGCCGACCTGCTGGAAGCCGAAATTGACCGGGTCGGACTTCCACACCTTCACACTCTCGCGCAGGATCGCGTGCAGCGGCTTGGTCATGTAGAGGTTGCGCACGCAGCCGCAGGCGAGCCCGGTGGCACCGGCGCCCGGGCCGGCCTTGTCGATCAGCACCACGTCGGAGCCCTTGCCCTTGCCGCTCTCGACCAGCTTTTTGGCCAGGTGATAGGCGGTGGAGAGGCCATGCACGCCGGCACCCACGACGACGAATTTCGCGCCGTCGGGCAGTGGGCTGACGTCATGCAACGGGATCACCGCCGGATTCACCGGCTTGCCGTTCTTGGCGAAGGGCATCGGCCGCTCGCCGAAGGGATAGAACTGGTTCTGCTGCGTGGGGTTCGGGGCCTGCGAGGCCATGTGCTTCCTCCAAGAGATCGAATTTGCGAGCGCCGGCGGAAAATCCGACGGTCCTTTTACCCGCTTTCCGGGGGCGATGAAACGTCCGCCGACGCCGGTTTTGGACGCTCCGCCGACGATTCACCCGCCTCCGCAGCGCGCAGCGCGCTCAGGAAATACCTTTATATATCAGAGCTCTGCGCGAAACCCCGCGGCCCGGCGGGCGGCGAAACCGCTTGTCAGCGGAACAATACCGACCTAAATAGCGACGCTGATTTTGCACAACGCCGTCAGCCGCTTTCGCCAGCGCGACAATCACGGGTATCCAAGGCCAGATCGTGGACACAACCACGCACCCTCCCAAAAGCGCGGCGGCACTTGCGCTCGGCGCCATCGGCGTCGTCTTCGGCGACATCGGCACCTCGCCGCTCTACGCGATGAAGGAATCCTTTGCCGGCGCCCATCCGCTGACCCCGGACGAGCCGCATGTGCTGGGCGTGCTGTCGCTGATCTTCTGGGCGGTGATGCTGATCGTATCGGCGAAATACGTCGCCATCATCATGCGCGCCGACAACAAGGGCGAGGGTGGCAGCCTGGCCATGCTGGCGCTGGCCAGCCGCCTGACCCAGGGGACCAACCTGGCGCCGGTCGTCGTGGTGCTCGGCATCTTCGCCGCCGCCTTGTTCTATGGCGACAGTATGATCACCCCGGCGATTTCGGTCTTGAGCGCGGTGGAGGGCCTGCAGGTGGCCGCGCCTGCGCTCGATCCCTATGTCGTGCCGCTGACGCTCGGCATCCTGGTCCTGCTTTTCGCGGTGCAGAAGCAGGGCAGCGCGCGGGTCGGCGCGTTCTTTGGCCCGGTGATGTTGGCCTGGTTCACCACGCTCGCGGTGCTCGGAATCGTCAACATCGTCGACCATCCGCGCGTGCTGCTGGCGCTCAATCCGCTCTACGCCATCGAGTTCTTCCACCTGGACGGCTGGATCGCCTTCCTTGCCTTGGGCTCGGTCGTCCTGGTGGTGACCGGCTCGGAGGCGCTCTATGCCGACATGGGGCATTTCGGCCGCTTCCCGATCCGCCTTGCCTGGTTCGTGCTGGTGCTGCCGGCGTTGCTGCTGAACTATTTTGGCCAGGGCGCGCTCATCATCGGCAGCCCGGACGCAATCGACAATCCGCTGTTCCGCATGGTGCCGGAGCATCTGCGCCTCGCCATGGTCGGCTTGGCGACCGTCGCCACGGTCATCGCCTCGCAGGCGGTCATCACCGGCGCTTTCTCCGTCACCCGGCAGGCGATCCAGCTCGGCTACCTGCCGCGCATGCAGATCATCCATACCTCGGCCATGGCGATCGGCCAGATCTACGTGCCCTTCGTCAATTGGATGCTGGCCATCATCGTCGCCATGCTGGTGCTGGGGTTCAAATCTTCGAGCCACCTGGCCGCCGCCTACGGCATCGCCGTCACCGGCACCATGATCATCGACGCGCTGCTGCTGGCGGTGGTCGCGGCGATGCTGTGGAAATGGAAGCCGATCGTGCTGTTCCTGGTGATCGGCCTGTTCCTGTTCGTCGACCTGAGCTTCTTCGGCGCGAACCTGACCAAGCTCACCCATGGCGGCTGGTTCCCGCTGGCGGTGGGCCTGTGCGTGTTCCTCATCCTCACCACCTGGAAGCGCGGCCGCGCCCTGCTGTTCCAGCGCGTCAGCAAGGATTCGCTGGAGCTCGAGACCTTCCTCAACGCGGTGTCCGAGCGCGTGCCGCGGGTGCCCGGCACGGCGATCTTCATGACCGGCACGTCGACCGGCACGCCGGGGTCGCTGCTGCACAATCTCAAGCACAACAAGGTGCTGCACGAGCAGGTGATCGTGCTTACCGTGCATTTCGAGGAAATTCCCTACGTGCCGCAGGATCAGCGCTTCGAGCTGACGGTGCTGCCGAAGAATTTCTTCCGCCTCGTCGTCCATTACGGCTTCATGGAGGAGCCCAACATCCCCGAGGCGATCCGCCAGGCCGAGCGCAAGGGGCTGCGCTGCGATCCGATGCAGAGTTCCTATTTCCTCAGCCGCGAGACGGTGATCCCCAGCAGCCGGCCCGGCATGTCGATGTGGCGCGAGCACATCTTCGCCTGGATGTCGCGCAGCGCCACCAGCGCCATGGACTTCTTCAACATCCCGCCCAACCGCGTGGTCGAGCTCGGCACCCAGATCGAAATCTAGCCGGCGATCCGCTTGCATATCAGGCGCGCCAGCCGTCAGGAACAGGTCGCCTTCAGGGCACCGCGCTGGCGGCGGCGTCGATCTCGGCGGTGCGCTCGACGATGAGCAGGCCCTCGGCGGCCGAGCTCAGCGGCGGCGGACCGCCGTCGAGATGCGCGAGGAAGGCCTGGATCTCCAGCAGCAGCGGCATGTCCCGGCCGATCTCGATGCTCTCCGCGCCCGCCGCCGGGTCGCCGGGCGGGCCGCGCCGTACGCGGATGGCCGTGTCATAGGAATCGCGCAGCTCGAGGCTGGCCTGGCTGCCGAAGACGGCGAAGCTGCGCCGCTGCTCCGGCGCGGCGCTCGACATGTCGATGGTGATCGGCGGCCCTCCGTCTTCGCCGAGCCGGGCGATCAGGCCCAGGTCCCCGGCGCCATGCAGGGTGCCGTGCACCGCGCGCAGCGGTGGAATCCCGCCCAGCCAGTGCAGAACGATCGAGAGGTCATGCGGCATCAGGATCCAGATCGCGTTGACGTCGGAATGCGGGCAGCCCCAGCCCCAGCGCTGGATGTGGATGCCCAGCAGCGTGCCGAGGGCGCCGGCGGCGATTTCCTGCCGCATGCGCTCGATCCCCGGGTGGTAGCGCCATTTCTGCATGACGAAGACCCGGTCGCCGGCGGTGGCGGCGATCCGCCGCGCGCTGGCGACGTCGGTGGTCAGCGGCTTCTCGGCGTAGATCGGCCGCTTCGTCGGCAGCAGGGCCTCGATGATCTCCGCATGCAGGCTGCTGGGTGCCGCGACGATATAGCCGTCAACCGGGGGCAGGTCCCCAAGCCCCGCGGCGATGGAATCCGCGTTCTGCGCCGCCGCGTTCCGCCGCGAGGCGTCCGACCTCGCGACGACATGCACGATGGCGCCGCAGCTCTTCAGATCGCGCAGGATGTGACGGCCCCAGGCACCGCATCCGATCAGGCCGATGCGCTGGGTCATGTCGGCGTGACGTCGGCCATTGCGCGGGCAAGCGCGTCGGCCAGCGCAGCATAGCCCGGCGCCTCCCGGTCGCGCGGCGACAGGAGCGGCCGGTCGATTGGCCAGGCCAGGCCCAGCGCCGGGTCGTCCCACTGGCAACCCATCTCGTCGGCCGGGTTCCAGTACTGATCGACGGCATAAATATGGGCCGTCGGGCCAGGCGAAAGGAACCCGTGCGCCACGCCGGGCGGGATGGCGATGGCGCTGGGCGTCGCGCCGCACATGCTCACAAGCGCCGATCGGCGAAAGGTGGCAGACGAGGGGCGCATGTCGTGCAGCCCCACCAGCATTTCACCATCGAGGACGCTCAGATAATCCCAATGCCGCGCATGCACATGAACGCCGCGCAAGGTGCCGGCGCGGCTGGTGACGAAATTCCACTGCACCGCTCTGATGCCGTGCGCCGCGTCGAGGTCGAAAAGGTCAACCGTGTCGCCGGCGCATCCGTCATTGACGGCAAGCAGCCGCCAATGCACGCCGGCCGGCAAGGCGGCTGCGGATGATGCGGACGGGACGTGCCGGTCGGAGGTCATCGGGGAAACTCCAGATGTTCTGGCATGATCTTGCAGGCACCCGCCAAAGACAAGCCGGCGGCCGGGGGCGCGAAGGACCCCGGCCGCCGCCGGAGAATGTCGATTTGCGCGCGTGATCGCTCCGTCACGCGTCACCCGGTACTGCCCGCTGGGCTCTCGGCAGCGATTCCGGCGGCATAGTGGGCCAGGAGCGCGGCGTAGTCGCCGGCGTTCCGATCAGCCGGCTCCTGCAGCGGCGTTCGGCAAGGCCAGGCGAGCCCGAGTTCCGGGCAGTCCCAGCGGCACCGGAGCGGTTCCCGACCCGCGTCGCCGCCGGTGCCGATCAGATAGAGCGCGGCTTCCGGAAAATAGAGACCGTGCGCGACGCCAGGCGGGATGACCATGACCTGTCGCTGCCCGCCGGTGAGCCGTAGCAGCGCGGAAGTGCGCGCATCGGGTGCGTTCGGCCGCAGGTCATGCAGCCCGATGATCGCGCCGCCGCTCAGCAGGCAGACATAGCTCCACGCGCGGCACTGCAGGTAGGTGCCGCGCAGGGCATTCGGCTTGCTGCGGATCGCCTGCCATCGCGTCGGCAGAGGCGTGTCGAACCATTCCGCGCGCAGGACCTCGGTGAGGTCACCGCGCGCATCGGGACGTGTCGTGAGCGGGAACAGGCGGCAGCCCGGCGGCAGGGGCTGCCCGGATGGCGCCGGTCCATGGCTGCGATCTTGATCTTGCATCGGGCCCTCGCTTCGTCGATCCGCCCCGCCGCGGTAATCCCAGCCGGGCCGTATTTGCCCGTCAGGCGCGCCACCCCCGTTTGATTTACAGACTTTTAATAAATCTTTCAGCAATTTAAGCCATAAGACCTAGCTGGCATCCGATTCGCATGACGGATGTGGGGGAGTCGTTGGGGACTCCCCGGTCAGCGGCACCCGGGCAAATGCGCGGGCAAGAATCCGGATCGAACCGGATCACGGGACGTCTTTTCGAGGGCCAAGGATACGGGGTTGCGGGTGGACCGGCGGGCATGCCGGCCGAGGCCCGGAGCCTTGCTGTGGAGTCTGAATCCTGGCGCCGGAAGGACGGTGATGATGACGATGCGCGAGAATTTCATCGTATTGCGCGCGCGCCCGCGCGGCGGCGACCAGATGTCGCGTGCGGCGCGGCGCGGACCGCGCGCGATAGGGGTGTCGTGGCAATGGGAAGCTTCGAGCTTCGCCACTCTTTCGCCTTCTTCACCCGCTTGTGTGAGAAAGCGGGCGCGCATGTGCGCGTCCGCAGTCGCGGCGGCGGTGGGCCTTCCTCGGCGCACGCGAAAGGACTGGAATGATTGCCCATGTGCACTATGATCTGTGACATGATGATACAAAACGTGAAAGTAAAGCGCGCCATGGGCGGCGCGCTGGTCATTGTTTCGGCCTTGTTGGCGAGCGGCTGCGTGCAGCCGAAGCCGGAAAAGGACGACGTCAAGATGGCGACGTCGCCGGAGCAGGCGCGTAGCGCGCCGACCCAGCCGGCGGTGCGCCAGCCGAAGCCCGAACCGGAAAAACCTGCGAAACCCGCCGCCAACGCCGGGCAGACAAAACAGCCGGCGCCGGCTGACGAGGTCGTCTATAGCGCCGCCGAGCTGGTGGGCAAGAGCCAGACCGAGGTCACCGCGCTGATCGGCGCGCCGGCCCGGGTGGAACAGCGCGCGGCGTCGACCGTCTGGACCTACCGGAGCGACGCATGCGGCCTCGACGTCTTTTTCTTCCTCGACATGGCAACGTCCGATGAGCGCGTCTTGACGGTCGAATCCACGACCGACATCGCGACCGGGGCAGGCGCCGCCGCCGGTACCACGGCCACGCCGGACGCCACCGCCGCCGACGGCGCGGCGGGCCAGGCGACGAGCGCCCCTGCCGAGGGCAGCGCTGTGGATGCGTGTTACGGCAAATTGCGCCGGAGCTGACATGGCCGCTGAACCGATGCTGGTGGTCGTCGAGGACGATGACGTCTTCGCGAAAGTCCTGATCAACAACCTCGCCGGGGCCGGCTTTGCCGCGACGCATTTCGACGGGCCGGAGACGGCGCTGAGCGGTGTGCCGGCGCTGGAGCGCACCGATCTACTGATCCTCGATTGGCGGTTGCCCGGGATGACCGGAGTCGACCTGCTGGAGATGCTGCGCAAGGGCGGCTGCAAGGCGCCGGCACTGCTGCTGACCTCGCATGACGACGTGTTCTACGAGGAGGCGGCGCTCGAGGCCGGCGCGATCGACTTCATCTCCAAGACCCGCAGCTTCTCGGTCCTGCGCAAGCGCATCGAGCTGGTGCTGGCCGGGCAGCGGCGCGACGGCGTGGCGCCCGCGACCGTGCTGCAGCGCGGGCCGCTGCTGATCGAGCCGGCGATCCACCAGGCCAAGTGGCGCGACAAGGTGGTGTCGCTGACGCTGGGCGAATTCCGCGTCACCGAGCGCCTGGCCCGCGCCAACGGCGACGTCAGCTATCGCCAGCTCTACGATGTGCTGAAGGGCGAAAGCTTCATCGCCGGCTCCGGCTCCGAGGGCTACCGCGCCAACGTGCGCACGCTGGTGAAGCGCATCCGCCAGAAGTTCTGCGACGTCGACCAGGAATTCTCCGCCATCGTCTCGGTGCCGGGATTCGGCTATCGCTGGCGCGAGGAGGCCGCCAATGGCCAGGCGTGAGCGATTCAGGTCGTCCGTCACGTTGAAGCTGATGCTGGTGTCGGCGGTGTTCCTGATCGTGCCGGCGCTGCTCTACGGCCGCTTCGAGCAGGCCGACGCCGAGCGCAAGGCGCTGATGGTCAACAACCTGCAGATCCAGGGCCGCCTCGCCGCCCAGGCGCTGCAGGAGAAGCTGATCGCCTCGGGTGCCCGCGCCCCGGTCCAGGCGCAGGACCTGGTCGATGCTGTGAGCCGGGGCGAACTCCGCATCAAGCTGCTGCTGCGGCCGGCGGACAACGCCTCCAGCTACTACTACATCGCCAGCGCGCCGCATCTGACCGAGGACGAGCGGAACGCGGGCCGCGATGCCCTGATCAGCACCGGCCTGCTGCTGAAGGCGACGGAAAGCTGCGCCGGCAACCGGCCGTTGGCCACGCAATACGAGGGGCCGACCGGCGTTTCCGAACTGCTCACCTCGCTCACCCCCTTCCATACCGAGCATGGCTGCTGGCTGGTGGTGACCTCCTATCCCGAGGACGATCCGGTCATAGCCTCTTTGACCCGGCCATTCTCGGCCGCGCCGGAACTGCGCTGGGCGGCGATGTTCTACGTCGCCATGGCGGTGCTCTCGGTCTGGGCGGGCTGGTCGATCTGGCAGGCCTTGCGGCGCTTCGGCAACCTGGCGCGGCGAATGAGCGAATCCTCGATCGAGCCCTCGACCCGCTTCGTCGACCTGACGCCGGTGCAGGAGCTGCAGCCGATCGCCACCGCGATGGACCGGATGGTCGACACCATGCGCCGCGCCGCCAGCGCCATCCGCGAGGCGGCGGAGGAGAACGCCCACGCCCTGAAAGGGCCGGTGGCCTCGATCCGCCAGGCGCTGGAGGCGCTGCGCAACACCAAGCCGGACGAGATCAAGGAAGCCGCGATCGCCATCGACCGCTCGCTGTCCAAGCTGGACAGCCTGATCAGCACGGCGCGGCGGATCGACCACGACATCGCCAGCTCGATCGCCGAGGGCCGCTCGATCATCGATCTCAGCGCCTTGGCGGCGAATGCGGCGCGGGCCGCCAACGAGCAGCAGGTGGAGCAGGACAGCCCGAAGATCGATTGCAAGCTCACCCCCGATCTCGCCGTCGTCGGCAGCGAGGAGGCGATCGAGACGGTGCTGGAGAACCTGCTGGACAACGCCGTCGGCTTCTCCCCCAAGGGCAGCACGGTCAAGGTGACGTTGAAGCGTGCGGGCGACCGCGCGCGCCTCTCGGTCGAGGACCAGGGGCCGGGCGTGCCGCCCGATCTGTTGCCGCATATCTTCGAGCGGCATTTCTCCACCCGGAACGGTCACGACGCGCTGCAGGATGACGGCCAACCGCATTTCGGCCTGGGCCTCGCAATCGTCCGGCGCAACGTCGCCATGCTGGGCGGTGTGGTCTCGGCCGATAACGGCCCGGACGGCGGATTCCGCGTCGTGGTCGACCTGCCGCTCGCCCATCCATTGCGTTAGCAATTGTGACCTAAGGTCACAGCGGGATCACATTTTTGATCCACGACAACCCGGGCGCCGTCGCCAATATTAAGCTTACCAGTTTCTGAAGAGCTGGGGCGCGGGCCCGACGGGGCGTGCGACCGGTTCTCCAGTGAACGTCCCCGACGCCTCTATCCCCAAGAGAGGCGAAGCCGACGGCAGCCGCAGGCCCTCGCGGCTGCCGTTTTTTTTGGCCCTCTCGCAGCTCATCATTGCCGCGGCGCATCCTTGGCGGGACCCGCGGAACGCCTCGGCGCGTTCCCGGCCCGCCGCGGTAAGGCTCACATCGGACGTCCTCGAGCGGCCGGCGCGCGACGGTCTGGTGGTGCTGGCCTTCGGGCCTCGCCCGGAAAGCTGTCGCCTTGCGCGCGGGCGTTCCGTCCGGCCCTCTGGTCCCCCTGACTGACCCTGAAAAATCGTGCCGGAAGAGCCGGTTGAGCCCTGCCGCGGGCTTCGCCCGCACGGGGATGGCCGGGAAATCGGGGTTCCTCAGGCCGCCTCGATATGGTCAAGTGCGGCCGAGGGTCGGGCAATGCGGCGGGGAGATTCGTGGCGCGCGGGGCGGACGCAGCTCATTACCAGGGCATCAACCAGATTCTGCTCGGGACCATGGCGGCGCTCACCGGCGGCGCCCTGATCCTGCTGCCGGCGCTGCTGCTGCCGGTGGATCCGCGCTGGGGTTGGCTGCTGGTGCCGATCGCATTGCTGACCAACGGCTTCTGGGCCCTGCATCACGAGGCGATCCACAACGGCTTCCATGACGACCCGCGGGTCAACCGCTTCGCCGGCCGGCTGATGGCGATTCTGCTCGGATCATCCTTCGCGGTGCTGCGCTTTGGCCATCTGATGCATCACCGCCACAACCGCAACCCGATCGACCGGCCCGACACCTATGATCCGGCGCAAGCTCCGCGGCTGCGCGCGCGCCTCGGTTTTCTCTTCAACCTGACCTGCGGCCTCTACCTCGTCGAGGTCGCGGTGCCGCTCGTCTGCCTGCTGCCGCGGCGGGTCGTGGGGCGCATCGTCGAGCGGGTCTATCGCGGCGAGGATGCGGCGCTGTGCGCCATTCGCCAAAGCGCGCTGCGGCTGTTCCTCGACCGGCGCAAACTGGCGACGATCCGCGCCGATGCGTTGATGGCGAGCGGGCTGGTGGCTGTCTCGGCGCTGCTGTTCGGGGAGCACTGGCCGATGCTGGCCGCGTTCCTGTTGGCGCGCGGCGCGCTGATCTCGGTATTCGACAACGTCTATCACTTCGCGACGCCGATCGACCGGCCGGACTATGCCCGCAACCTTTGGCTTCCGGCGCCGTTGCGGCTGCTGGTTCTCAACATGAACCTGCACCGCGTGCACCATGCG
Source organism: Rhodospirillaceae bacterium (assembly GCA_016794075.1). Taxonomy (GTDB): domain Bacteria; phylum Pseudomonadota; class Alphaproteobacteria; order Dongiales; family Dongiaceae; genus Dongia_A. The sequence continues at coordinate 9,484 of JAEUKU010000259.1, read as the reverse complement.
CGCCCGGGCCTGCCCTGGTGGGATCTGCCGCGGGAGATGCGCGCGCGCGGCGACCGCTTCGACGCCAATCTATTGCGCCAGGCGCTGGCGCAGTTCGCCGGGCCGGTAGCCGTCGACACGCTGGTCTCAGCGGCGGCGGATCGGCCGGAGACTCGCGAGGCGGCCTAAGATCCCAGGCGGTCGAGATCCAGCGAACGGCGGTTCGGCTCGACCCAGACGCGGCGGGCCTGCACCGACATCAGGCGATCCCGCGACCAATAGCGCAGCGGCAGGTCGCGGGCGGCGAGGTCGCTGGCGAGGAACGCGGCGACGATCTCCGGCAGTGTCTGCCCGCCGCGCTGCCGCGCGAGCCAGGCGCCGATGACCTGGAGATAGAAGCGCGTGATGGTCTCGTGATAGCCGTCCTGGTCGCTGTTCGGCGTGCCGGTCGCCTCGTTGTAGCGCCAGATGATCCCAGGCAGCGCCTTTGCCAGCTCGATATCGGCGCGCCTGACCATCAGATAGAGGCACGCGATGCAATGCGCCGCGTGGGTCCAGTGCGCCAGCGGCAGGCTGCGGTCGAGCAGCCCTTCGCCGATGCGGACGATCTCCGCCTCGGTCGGCGCCGGTGAGGCCGTATGCGGGGCAGTCATTTGTGGGGCTTTCAGCGGAATGAAGTCTTGCCAGGAGGTGGTGGCGCTCCGCGAGGCTAGTCTGCCGCGGGCGGCAATGCCAAGATGAGCCGAAGCGGTGCGACACTTTCTCCGCGACCGGAGAGGCGACGGGCCCGCGTCTGGGGGATGCCAATGAGCGCAGGGGGCGGAATCGCCGGGGAAATTGCCAGGGAGATCGCCCTGGAGTTGGACCGGCTCGAAGCCGATGTCGTGCATGTCGGGCTGTTCGACCTCGCCGGGCTGTTCCGCGAGCGGCGGCTGCGGCGGCAGGAATTGCTCGAGACGGCCGAGACCGCGGTCTTTGCCAATGTGCTGCCGAAATGGGATTCGGCGGAGTCGATCCTGGCGCCGGGACCGTATGGCAGCGAGACCATCGCCTATGATCCCGCCTCGATCCGGCCCTATCCGTTCGAGCCGCGCGCTGCCGCGCTGGTGGCGGACTACACCGGGCCGCAGGCGGAGATCATGCCGCGGCGGGTGCTGGCGCGGCAGGTCGAGCGGGCGCGCGCGACGGGCTACGAGGTGCTCGCCGCCTTCGAGTTCGAGTTCATCATTCTTGCCGAGACCGCGGAGTCGCTGCGGGCGAAAGGCTTCGCCGGGGTGACGCCATTCGCCGCCGACAATCGCTGCTGGTCGGGGCAGACGGCGGCGACCCATGCGGGCTTCGTCGCCGATCTCGAAACCACGTTGCGCGCCGCCGATATCGACCTCTATGCGCTCGGCGTCGAGCTCGGCCCCGGCTGCTTCGAAGCAACCCTGCGCCATGGGGACGCGCTGCGCGCCGCCGACGATGCCGGCTTCTTCCGCATGTTCACCAAGGCCTTCTGCCGGCAGCGCGGCCTGACCGCCTCTTTCATGCCGCTGCTCGGGGCCGGCTATCCGGGCATCGGCGGGCATGTCTCGCTGTCGCTGCGCGATCCGAAATCGGGCCGTAACCTGTTCGCCGATCGCGCGGACCCGCATGGCCTCAGCCCGCTGGCGCGCAGCTTCCTTGCCGGCCTCATCGAAATGGTGCCGGAGGCCTTTCCGATGTGCGCGCACACCGTCAACGCCTATCGCCGGCTGGCGCCGGGCAGCTGGGCGCCGAAGACGGCAAGCTGGGCGCCGTACAACTATGCGGCGGCCGTGCGCGTCGCCTGCGAGACCGCGGAGATGACGCGGCTCGAGCTGCGCCTGCCCGGCAGCGACGTCAACGTGCACCTGGCCCTGGCGCTGATGCTGGGTGCCGGGCTCGACGGCATCGCGCGCGACCTGCCGCTGGCCGATGCGCCGATCGCCAGCGGCGGGCCGAACGAGATTCCGCCCGGTGCGCCGCGTCTGCCGGCCGACCTGCTCGAGGCTACCCACCGCTTCCGCGCCAGCGCGACGGCCCGGCGCCTGTTCGGCGCGGACTTCGTCGATCATTTCGCCATGCTGTGCGAGGCGGAGGACGCCGCCCTGCGCCGCGCCGTCAGCGCCGCCGAAGTTCAGCGCTATCTCGAGCTCTAGGGACGAGGGAATTGGCCAAGGAAATCCGGCTGCAGCCTGTCGATGTCGTCGTGGTCGGCGCCGGGCTGGGCGGTGCGGCTTTTTGTGCCCGACTCTCCGAGCGGGCGCCCCGGCTGCGCATCGCCTGCCTGGAGCGCGGCGGCTGGTTCCAGCGCGCCGACTTGCCGGCACATCGCCGCGACTGGCAGGAGCTCATGATGAGCTCCTGGGCGACCTCGCCCAATCTGCGCCAGCGTTCCGGCGCCTCGGCCTGCTCCGCCGATTATGCGATCGACGATTCGCAATCGGCGTTCAAGCCGCTGATGTGGAGCGGCATGGGCGGCTCGACCGTCAACTGGGCGGCGCATTTCCCGCGCCTGCATCCCTCGGACTTCCGCCTGCGTACGCAAGATGGCATCGCCGAGGACTGGCCCTTCTCCTATTTCGACCTCGAGCCGTATTACGACCTGAATGACGAGGCCTTCGGCGTCGCCGGGCTGGCGGGCGATCCGGCCTATCCGCCGAAGAAGTCCCGCCGCATGAAGCCGCTGCCGCTGGGCCGGCTGGGGCGCAGGGCCGCCGCGGGCTTCGACCGCCTCGGCTGGCATTGGTGGCCGGTCGATGCGGCGATCAACACGGTGGCCGATGGCGCGCGCGGCGCCTGCAATCATTGCGGTCCCTGCCAGCAGGGCTGCGCCAACGGCGCCAAGTCCTCGACCGACATCACCTATCTGCCGCGCGCGACGCGCAACGGCGTCGATCTGCGGCCCCATTGCGTGGTGCGCGAGGTCGTCATCGAGGCCGGCCGTGCCACCGGCGTGCGCTATGTCGATGCGAGCGGCGCGGAAATGCTGCAGCCGGCATCCGTCGTCGTGGTCGCCGGCAACGGCGTCGGCACCGCGCGCCTGTTGCTGGCCTCGGGCGTGGCGAGCCCGGCGCTCGGGCGCAATTTGATGTTCCATCCAGCGGCCTATGTGCGCGGCATGTTCAAGGACGAGCTGGACGGTCCGGTCGGGCCGATCGGCTGCGCCCTCTACAGCCACGAATTCTACGAGACCGACCCCGCGCGCGGCTTCAAGCGCGGCGTGCATCTGCAGGTGACGCGCGAGAACCCGCTGCTGATGCAGGCGGCGCGGCTGGAGCCGGCCTGGGGCGGCGAGGCGCAGCGCCGGCTGCGCGAGGAGTTCCGGCATTCGATGGCGGTCCTGGTCCTGGCCGAGGATCTACCCGAGGTGCACAACCGCGTCGTCCTCGCCGACCGCATGGAGGGCGACGGCCTGCCGGGCGTGCGGGTCGAGTACCGCCTGTCGGAGCATTCGCGGCGCTCGCTGGATTTCGGCCTCGACCGCGCGGAGGAGATGCTGCGGGCGGCGGGCGCCTATCGGGTCGTGCGCGTGCCGTTGGCGCCGCTCGCCGGGTGGCACCTGCTCGGCACCGCGCGCATGGGATCGGATCCCGGCAGCTCGGTGACGGATGCGCAAGGCCGCTGCCACGCGGCGCCCAACATCATCGTCGCCGATGGCAGCCTGTTTCCGACCGTGGGTGCGGTCAATCCCGGCTCCACCATCGGCGCCCTGGCCCTCAAACTTGCCGACGATCTGGCGCGGGAGGCGGCATGAGCGATGCGCTGCTGATGGCGGTTCTCGATGCTCTGCTGCCGGGCGATGCCACGCTGCCGCCGGCCTCGCGCGCCGGACTCGATGTCGCGAAGCTGGCCGCACCGGCGCAACCGTTGCTGGCGCGGATCGACGCCCGCGCCTTCCTGGCGGCCGACGCGGCCGGGCGTAGCGATCTGTTGCGCGCCGTGGCGCAATCCGATCCCGTGGCCTTCCGGGAATGTCTTGATCGCGCGCTCGCCGCCTATTATCAGGCGCCCACCGTGCTGGCCGTGTTCGGTTGGCGCAGCGAGCCGCCGATGCCGCAAGGGCACGAATTGATCGGCGACGATGGTCCGGCGCTCGCTCTGCTCGACACGGTGCGCGATCGCGGCCCGCTCTGGCGCCGCTGAGCGACGCTCACTCGACCGCGGTGAAGCGGTCGACGCGGCGCAGCTTCGGGAACATCGCCGCCCAGCTTGCGGTGACGAGCAGCGTGAGGCTGCCGCCCAGCAGCACGGCGGCGACGGGGCCGAGCAGGGCGCCGCCGCTGCCCGCCACGAACATGCCGAGCTCGTTGGAGGCGCCGATGAAGACGGATTCGACCGCCGTCACCCTTCCGCGCAATTCGTCGGGCGTCGCCAGCGGCACCAGGGTGCCGCGGATGAACACGCTGACCATGTCGGCGGCGCCGAGCACCAGCAAGGCGGCGAAGGAGAGCCAGTAGTCGCGCGACAGGCCGAAGGCGATGGCGGCCAGCCCGAACACGCCGACGGCGATGAACAGCCGCCGGCCGACATGGCGCTGCAGCGGAAACTGGGTCAGGAACAAGGCCGTCGCCGTCGCGCCGAGACCCTGCGCGCTACGCAGCAGGCCGCCGGCATCGGAGCCCACATGCAGGATGTCCTGGGCGAAGACCGGGATCAGCGCGGTGGCGCCGGAGAACAGCACCGCGAAGAGGTCGAGTGAGACGGTGCCGAGCAGGATGCGGTTGCGGAAGATGAGCTTCAACCCGGCCAGGATGGCGGTAAGGTCGCTCTCCTCGACTTTCGGTGCCGCGACGGGCCGGCCGCGCATCAGGAAGGCGAGGAGGGCGCCGCCGGCGAAGCCCAGCGTGGCGCCGCCATAGGCGATGGAGGGGCCGAAGGCGTAGAGCAGGCCGCCGATGCCCGGCCCGGCGATGGTGGCGACCTGCCAGGAGGTCGAGGACCAGGCCACCGCGCTGGCGAAGTGTTCGCGCGGCATCAGGTTGGGCATCAGCGCGCGGGCCGCCGGCGTCGCGATCGCCCGCGCCACGCCGAAGGCGAAGGCGAGGGCCAGGATATGCGCCTCGGTGATGCTGTCGGCCAGCGCCAGGCTCAGCAGTGTCGTCGCGGCGGCGAGCTCCGCCCCAACGCCGATCAGGATCAGTCGGCGCCGGTCGACGCGGTCGGCGAGGTGGCCGGCCGGCAGGGCCAGAAGCGCCGCCGGCAGGAACTCCATCAATCCGACCAGGCCGAGCTGCAACGGATCGCGGGTGATCTCGTAGATCTGCCAGGCCAGCGCCGTCGCCTGGATCTGCAAGGCGATGGTCCAGAGGAAGTTGGCGCTGGCGTAGAACGCGAAATCGCGGTGCCGGAAGGCGGCGAAGCTCGGCCCCTTCATTGCGCGAACCGTCGACGGCGGGTCTCAGCCTGGCTCAGGAAACGATCGCCGATGGGCATCCGTCAAACGCGGCTGGTCGCACGCGAACCTCAAGCTGGGACATGATGACAGGGCCGGGAAGATGGCGGCTGGACCGTGTCACAGCGGCGTCTCGATTGCAAGGTTTCGGCCGGTCCGTTCGCACCCTGCAGGTGCCTGGCCGGACGTCAGCGCAGATCGTCTTCCTGGCAATAGGCGTGCAGCCGGGCGACGCTGGCGATGGAGACCTTCCGGCCGCGGAAATGCACGCCGACCTCGGCCAGCTGGGCGATCGAGCGCGACAGGTTCTCCGGCGACATGCCGAGCCAGCTGGCGAGGGTGCGCCGATCGAGGGTGAGCTCCACGTCGACGCCCTGGCCCTCGCCCTGCGTGCCGTTCGCCAGGGTTATCAGGTAGCGGGCCAGGCGCTGCGGCGCCGAGCGCAGCTTCTGATCCTTCAGCTGGCGGGCGAGCAGCCGCCAGTGGCGTGCCAGCATCATCGCCGCCTGGCGCGCGAAATCCGCATGTTCGCGCATCAGGTCGCGGATCGCGTCCGCAGGCAGAAACGCGATGCGTGCCGTTTCGATGACCCGGGCCGACATCAGGTACGGCAGGTCGAGCAGGACCGCCGGCGCGATGATGACGTCGCCGGCCGAGAAGATCTCGACGATGGCCTCGCGGTGCGGCAGGCCGCCGCTGGCGGCGATGTCGCCGATGCTGCCGAACAGCGACACCCTGCCGCTCAGGATGACATGGAGGAAACGGGCCGATTCGCCTTCGAGGAAGAGCACGGCCTCGGGAGGCTCGCTGTGGACGAAGCCGCCGTCGGCCAGCCGCTCCAGCGCGGCGACGGGAAGATGGGCAAAGAGCGGCAATGCGAAGAGCGCGGCTTGATCGGCTTGATTCACAATCGCCCCTCATATTGCCCAACGATCTGGAGCCTTTTTCAAACTAATATTTGACCTCCGTCAAGCCGCAAACTGCACTGCGTCAAACAGGTCAGTTTGTCGCAGAAAACCCCACGGGACGTGGCGTATTCGCTGGCAATTCGCCGGTACTGCGGCAATCCTGCTCATTGCTCGCAATGCCCGACCGGACCGAGCCTCAAGCAAAGAGGTAGAGGGGGCCATCATGGCACTGTCGAAAACCGAGCAACTGGGCGGCGGACTTGAAGCGGGCCGCGACCGCAGCAGCGTGACCCGCGCCGTCGGGCTCAGCACGTTCTCCTTCACCATCTGTTTCGCGATCTGGACGATCTTCTCGATCATCGGCGTCCAGATCAAAAAGGATCTCGGGCTCAACGACACCGAGTTCGGCTTCCTGGTGGGCCTGCCGATTCTGGTCGGCTCGCTCATCCGCCTCGCCCTCGGCATCTGGACCGAACAGATCGGCGGGCGCCTGATGATGACCCTGGTCATGGTGGCGGCGGCGATCGCGACCTGGCTGCTGTCCTATGCCACCACCTACGAGACCTTCCTTCTGGCCGCGCTGGGCGTCGGCATCGCCGGCGGCTCCTTCGCCGTCGGCATCGCCTATGTCGCCGATTTCGCGCCGCCGACGTGGAAGGGCACGGCGCTCGGCATCTTCGGCATGGGCAATGTGGGCGCCGCGGTCACCAAATTCATCGCGCCCTTCGTCATGGTCGCCTTCGGCTGGACCATGGTGGCGCAGGTCTGGGCCATCGGGCTGCTGGTCACCGCAGTCGCCTTCTACTTCCTGTCGCAGGACGAACCCAGCCTGCAGGCGCGGCGGCGCAGCGGGGCCAAGCCGCAGAGCTTCATGGACCAGTTGAAGCCGCTGGCGCAACTCCAGGTCTGGCGCTTCTCGCTCTATTACTTCTTCGTCTTCGGCGCCTTCGTCGCGCTGGCCCTGTGGCTGCCGCGCTACTATGTCGGCGTCTACGACCTCGACATCCGCATCGCCGGCATGCTGGGCGCCGCCTATTCGATTCCCGGTTCGCTGTTCCGGGTCTTCGGCGGCGTACTGTCGGACCGCATCGGGGCGCGCAAGGTGATGTACTGGACCTTCATCGTCAGCGTGATCTGCACCTTCCTGTTGAGCTACCCCGCGACCGAATACACGGTGCATGGCATCCGCGGCGACGTCACCTTCAGCTTCGCCATCGGCCTCATCCCGTTCACCATCCTCACCTTCGTGCTCGGTTTCTTCATGTCGCTGGGCAAGGCCGCCGTCTACAAGCACATCCCGGTCTATTTCCCCAACAACGTGGGGTCGGTCGGCGGCGTGGTCGGCATGATCGGCGGCCTGGGCGGCTTCATCCTGCCCTTCGCCTTCGGTTTCATGAACGACGTGACCGGCGTGTGGACCAGCTGCTTCATGCTGCTCTTCCTCCTGGTCGCCGTCGCGCTGGTGTGGATGCACTTCGCCATTCGCCGCATGGAACAGCGGCAGATCCCGGAGCTGCGCGAGCCTGGCTATCTGCCGGAGCTTGCGGGCCGTAGCGGCGCCCATTGACCTTCAGGATTGGAACATTCCATGTCCACCGACATCGCAACCAATGTACCGCATCGCGGCTCTACCTGGCTCAGCAAGTGGCTGCCCGAGGATCCCGAGTTCTGGGAATCCGAGGGCAAGAAGCGCGCCTGGCGCACGCTGTGGATCACCACCGCCAACCTGATCATGGCCTTCATCATCTGGTTCCTGGTCAGCGCGCTCGTCGTGCGCCTGCCGAACATCGGATTCGACCTGACCACCGACCAGCTGTTCTGGCTGACCGCCATGCCGGGCCTCGCCGGCGGCACCTTCCGGCTGATCCACAATCTGCTGACACCGATCTATGGCACCCGCAACGTCGTCACCCTATCGACCTTCAGCCTGCTCATTCCGGCGATCGGCTGGGTGATCGTGGTGCAGGATCCGACGACACCCTATTGGATGCTGATGACGCTGGCCTTCCTGGCAGGCTTGGGCGGCGGCAACTTCTCCAGCTTCATGCCCTCGACCAGCCTGTTCTTCCCCAAGCGGCTGCAGGGGACCGCGCTCGCCATTCAAGCCGGCATCGGCAATCTCGGCGTCAGCGTGGTGCAGTTCGTGACTCCCTGGATCATCGGGCTCGCCTTCTTCGGCACCATGGCCGGCGCGCCGCAGGTCTTCACCAAGGGCGACGTGGTCAAGGACATCTGGCTGCAGAACGCGGCGCTGATCTACGTGCCCTTCATCGCCGTCTTTGCGCTTGCCGCCTGGATCTGGCTGCGCTCGGTGCCGATCCGCGCCAGCTTCAAGGAGCAGTTCGACATCAACAAGAACAAGCACACCTGGCTGATGACCAGCCTGTACCTGATGACCTTCGGATCCTTCGCCGGCTTCTCCGCCACTTTCCCGTTGTTGATCAAGCAGCTCTATGGCGGTTTCGAAGGGGCGCCGGACCCGCTGGCCTATGCCTTTTACGGCCCGTTGGTCGGCTCGGTGATGCGCACCGTCGCGGGGCCGGTCGCGGACAAGTTCGGGGGCGCCCGGGTGACCCAGATCTCGGCAATCGGACTCATCGCCAGCGCGCTCGCCGTCGCCTATTTCTCCACACCGGCCTCGATCGACGAATTCCCGTATTTCGTGGCCAGCATGCTGGCGATCTTCTTCTTCACCGGCGTCGGCAACGCCTCGACCTTCAAGCAGATGCCGATGATCTTCCCGCCGCGCCAAGCGGGCGGCGTGATCGGCTTCACGGCGGCGGTCGCCGCCTACGGCCCCTTCGTCGTCAGTGTTATGATCGGCCAGTCGATCAACCTGACCGGCGGTGTCACGGCGTTCTTCCTGGTCGCCGCGGCGTTCTACGTGGTCAACCTCATCATCAACTGGTGGTACTACGCCCGCGCGGGCGCCGAAGCGAAATGCTGAGTACAAAGGAACACGCATCATGAGCCATTTCCTCGATCGCCTGACCTTCTTCAAGCAGCGCCAGGAGGACTTCTCCCGGGGCCACGGCGTGGTCACCACCGAGGATCGCACCTGGGAGGACGCCTACCGGCAGCGCTGGGCGCATGACCGCATCGTCCGTTCGACCCACGGCGCCAATTGCACCGGGTCGTGCAGCTGGAAGATCTATGTGAAGGGCGGCATCGTCACCTGGGAGACGCAGCAGACCGACTA